>QIAW01000485.1 GCA_003225655.1 Acidobacteriota bacterium | reverse complement strand
AGAGGCTGCAGCAGGATGCCGAGATGCTGGCGGCTGAGGTGATCCGGACGATTCTGAAGCCGGTGAGCGCGACTCCGGTAGGTGGACGGTCATGAGAGCGATGAGACTATTTGCCGGGGTAGTATCCGCAATGTTGCTGGCCGCGGTCATGGCGGGAGCGCAGCAGAGTTCTGGTGAAAAACAGAGTGCAGGCGCGACGCCCCAGCACGCGAATTCCGCACCCAGGCAGACACAAACAGCGCCAACGCAGGGAGCGCAACTTGCCGATGCAGCCAATGATGCAGCCGGACGCGAACCAGGCAAGTCCGAAGATGAAAACGCGCAGTTCAAGCAGTCACCATCAGTGAAATGGGTTGCGCGTCATCTCGGCATCACCGTTGATCAGGCTTATTGGCTGAGCGTTTTCCTGAACTTCATCATCGTTGCTGCGTTGATTGGGTTCTTCGCAAAGAAGATGCTGCCGACGATGTTCCGGCAACGCACGGCGGGGATTCAAAAAGGAATGGAAGAAGCCCGGCGGGCCAGCGAAGACGCCAACCGCCGTCTACGCGAGATTGAAGACAAACTGAGCCGGTTGGATGCAGAGATTGCGCAACTACGGGCCACGGCCGCTGCCCAGGGCGATGAAGAGGCGGCGCGGCTGAAGGCGGCAGCGGAACAAGAGCAGCGAAGGATCATTGAGACAGCCGAACAGGAAATTAGCGCAGCCGCCAACACCGCGCGCCGCGACTTGAAAGCTTATTCCGCCGAGTTGGCGGTGGGCCTGGCGGAGAAAAGAATCAAGGTTGATGCGGCGACTGACCAAGAGCTGGTACGGGATTTCGTGGACCAGTTGGGAAGGAATGGCAGGCAATGAGCGTCGTCACAGGGCGGTATGCGCGCGCTTTGGCGGACGCCGTCTTTAACCAAAAGGTGGATGCGCTCAAGACCGCGGCAGCACTGCACGGTCTTGAGGCGTTGCTGGAGTCGAGCCATGAGCTGCGCGTGGTCTGGGACAATCCGTCGGTTTCCGCGGAGCAGAAGCGTGCTGTGCTTGACGCCATCGCGGCAAAGGCAAAGCTTCCCAAGCTGCTGCGCAATTTTGTGGCGGTGCTGATCGATCATCGGCGGGTGATGCAGCTCAGGGAAATTGTGCGCGAATTTGAGGCCGAGATTAACGAACGCCTTGGCCTGGCCGAAGCTGAAGTCACCACGGCGCGCGAGCTGAGCGCAAGCGAGCGCAAGCGACTGGAAAAGAGGGTTTCCGAGGTGGTGGGCAAAACCGTGAAGGCGAGCTATGTAACGGATGCGGCGATGCTGGGCGGCGCGGTGATCCGCGTAGGCAGCACCATTTATGACGGTTCAGTCCGGAGCCAGTTGCAGAAGTTAAAAGAAGCACTGAGTACTTAGCACTCAGCACTCAGCCAGTCAACGGTATTGCTGAGTGACAAGTGAGGTTGGCAATCTTAGAAATTCTAATTTTATTGAGAATAAAAGCTAAGAGCTTCAGGAAACAAAGATTCAGAGTTCGAAAATCTTTCGGAGTCATACATGGCAGCAATTAAAGCTGACGAGATTACAAAGATACTGCGCGCGCAGATCGAGAATTACGAGTCCAAGATTTCAGTCGACGAAATCGGCACGGTGATTTCCCTGGGCGATGGCATCGCCCGTGTCCACGGGTTAGACAAGGTGATGGCCGGCGAGCTGATCAGTTTTCCGCACGGCGTGGCGGGTATCGCCATGAACCTGGAAGAAGACCAGGTGGGCGCGGTGCTGCTGGGCGATTACACCGAGATCAAAGAAGGCGATGAGGTGAAGCGGACGGGACGCATCATGAGTGTGCCGGTGGGCGATGCCATGGTGGGTCGCGTGGTCAACTCCCTCGGTCAACCGATTGATGACAAAGGTCCGGTCAACACCAAACAATTCATTCCGGTGGAGCGCATCGCTCCGGGCGTCATCGATCGCCAACCGGTGCGCGAGCCCATGGCCACGGGCCTCAAGGCCATCGACAGCATGATTCCCATCGGCCGCGGCCAGCGCGAGCTGATTATCGGCGACCGCCAGACAGGCAAGACCGCGGTCGCACTCGATACGATTATCAATAGCCGGGGCAACAACCTTATATGTATCTACTGTGCCATCGGGCAGAAGCGCTCTTCGATCGCGCAGGTGGTGAAGACACTTTCTGACTTCGGCGCCATGGAGTACACCATCGTGGTGGCGGCTTCGGCATCGGAGCCGGCCCCGATGCAATACATCGCTCCTTACGCGGCGTGCGCCATTGGCGAATATTTCCGCGATAACGGCAAGCACGCGCTGGTGATTTACGACGACCTTTCCAAGCACGCAGCTTCATACCGCGAGATTTCGCTGCTGCTACGCCGGCCCCCGGGCCGAGAGGCTTATCCGGGAGACGTTTTCTATCTGCACTCGCGGTTGCTGGAACGGGCGGCAAAGATGTCTGACAAATTAGGCGGCGGCTCGCTGACGGCGCTTCCCATCATCGAGACACAAGCCGGCGACGTTTCCGCCTACATTCCGACCAACGTCATCTCCATTACCGACGGGCAGATTTATCTGGAAACAGATTTGTTCAACTCAGGCATTCGTCCGGCGGTCAACGTGGGACTCTCGGTCAGCCGCGTGGGCGGCGCAGCGCAGATCAAAGCCATGCGCCAGGTAGCGGGAACGCTCAAGCTCGAGCTGGCGCAATACCGCGAGCTGGCGGCGTTTGCGCAATTCGGTTCCGACCTGGACAAAGCCACACAGGCGCAGTTGAACCGCGGCGCAAGGCTGGTTGAGATCCTGAAGCAGCCCCAGTACCGGCCCCTGCCGTTTGAAAAACAGATTGCCATCATCTTTGCTGGAACCTCAGGCGTGATTGACGATCTGCCAATCGAGCAGATTCGGGAGTTTGAGACGGAGTTTTACAAATATGTGGAGACCATGAATCCAGGCATCTTTAAGGCGATTGCCGAAAAGAAAGTCCTGGAGGATGGCATCAAGAGTGACCTGACCCGCATTCTCGGTGAATTCAAGCAGAAGTTTAGAAGAGCGACGGAGACGCGAGCGGCGATTATCGAAATGAGAGTTCGGGGTAGGGCATTCTTGCTAGAAACTAGAAACTGAATTAAATGGCTAACATACTCGACATACGGCGGCGCATACGCAGCGTGAAGAACACGCGGCAGATCACCAAGGCCATGAAGATGGTCTCAGCGGCGAAGCTGCGGCGGGCGCAGGAGCGGGCGCTGGCGGGACGTCCCTACGCGCAGATGCTCACCAATGTGCTCAAGTCGCTGGTGCAGCGTGCCGAGATTTACAGTCCCGAAACGAGAGAGCCATTGCATCCTTTACTAGTGCGCAGGCCCGAGAAGAGCATCACCCTCATTGTGGTGAGCGGCGACAAAGGGCTGGCGGGAGCGTTCAACACTAACATCGTGAAGGCCGCGGCCAGGTTCATCGAGAGCAAACGCGGGAAGAACATCGACATCGAGGCGGTGGGACGCAAGGGGCGCGATTACTTCCGGCGGCGCTACAAGGTCATGCGGCCCAAAGCTCAAGAACAGAATGGAGATGGCAGCACACGAGCCGCCGAGATCCAGATTGTGGGCGAGCAAGTGGGAGTCCTGAATAAGATCGCCTTCGACCATGCCCGTGAACTGGCCAACGCGGTGATCGAGCGCTACACGCGCGGCGAGGCGGATGCGGTTTACATCATCTTTAATGAATTCAAATCAGTGATCTCGCAGCGCGTGGTGGTGGATACGGTCCTGCCCATCGGAGAGATTGGGGTCCATGAGATCCAGCAGGCGGAAGAGTTCTCGGAGGAAGCCCGGCGCCGAGCCGCGGAGGCCGCTGTCCATTCCGGGGTCGGCTTGCGCGAAGCCGATACCAGCGAAGCCGACAAAAAGGCCGCGAGCTTTGCTGCGTCGCAGGTGGATTACATCTACGAGCAGCCGGCGGGGGAGCTCTTCCGCGACCTGTTGCCGAAGTACGTTGCCATCCAGGTTTACCGGGCGCTATTGGAGTCAGTGGCCGCGGAGCACGCGGCGCGCATGACGGCGATGGAATCGGCGACCAACAATGCTTCCGACATGATTGATGATCTCACGCTGGCCATGAACCGCGTGCGGCAGGCGAAGATCACGAAAGAGATTATCGAGATTGTGAGCGGAGCAGCAGCACTTTAAAGCAGTTTTGAGTTTCAAGCTTCGGGTTTCGAGTTCTTGCTTGAAACTTGAAACTGGCAACTCGAAACTTTTGAGATTTGAGATAGGAGACATAGCAAGCTACGTCCCTACGAAAATATCTACGAAAAATAATAAAAATAATTATGCAAAACATAGGAAAAGTCATACAGATTACCGGACCGGCCGTAGACGTGCAGTTTGCTGAGGGCGCCTTGCCGCCGATTTATACCGCGGTGCGGGTGACCAGTGAGGGATTCAATGTCCCGCAGCCGATTGATGTTGTCCTCGAAGTGCAGCAGCACCTGGGCGAAGGACGCGTGCGAGCCATTGCCATGCAAGCGACCGAGGGCATGGTGCGGGGCATGAAAGCCATTGACCTGGGTGGACCGATTACAGTGCCCGTGGGGCGGGAGACACTGGGCCGCGTAATCAATGTGATTGGCGAGCCGGTGGACCAGTTGGGTCCCATCAATGCAAAACAGCGGCTCCCCATCCATCGTCAGGCGCCTTCGTTTGAAGAGCAGGCCACCTCGGCGGAGATGTTTGAAACCGGCGTCAAAGTGATTGACCTGATCCAGCCGTTCCTGAAGGGCGGCAAGATCGGTTTGTTCGGCGGCGCGGGCGTGGGCAAGACCGTTGTGATTATGGAATTGATCAACAACGTGGCCAAGCAGCACGGCGGCTACTCCGTATTCGCAGGGGTGGGCGAGCGCACGCGCGAGGGCAACGATCTGTGGCTGGAGATGAGCGAATCAGGAGTGATCAAGCCCGGTGATCCTTCCAAATCAAAGGCCGCGCTGGTTTATGGCCAGATGACCGAGCCGCCAGGAGCGCGTCTGCGCGTGGCTCTGACAGGACTCACGGTCGCCGAATATTTTCGCGACGTCGAGGGCGCAGATACGCTGCTATTTATCGACAACATCTTCCGTTTCACCCAGGCAGGCTCAGAGGTTTCCGCGCTGCTGGGACGCATGCCCAGCGCCGTGGGTTACCAGCCTAACCTGGCAACTGAAATGGGCGAGCTGCAGGAGCGCATTACTTCCACGAAGAAGGGCTCAGTAACTTCGGTGCAGGCGATTTATGTGCCCGCCGACGACCTGACCGATCCAGCGCCGGCGACGACGTTTGCGCACTTGGACCTCGCGCATTCTCGATCCGCGCATCGTGGGGCAGGAGCACTATGATGTGGCCCAGGGCGTGAAGAAGCTGCTGCAGCGCTATAAAGACCTGCAAGACATCATCGCCATCCTTGGTCTCGACGAACTGAGTGAAGATGACAAGCTCACCGTGACGCGCGCCAGGAAGGTGCAGAAGTTCCTCTCGCAGCCCTTCAACGTCGCCGCCCAGTTTACCGGGCGCGAGGGCCGCTACGTGAAGATTGCCGATACCGTGCGCAGCTTCCGCGAGATCATCGAAGGCAAGCACGACGAGGTCCCCGAGCAGGCGTTTTACATGAAGGGATCGATTGAAGAGGTGCTTGAGGATGCGCAGAAGATGAAGGCGGCGGCGTAAAGAAGTTGCCGGTTGCCAGTAGTCAGTTGCCAGTGGGTGGTCGTGGTCGTGGCAATCTTTGACTGGCAACTGGTTGCTGGCAACTGACAACTTAAAACATGGCAGACACGATTCAACTCGAAATAGTCACTCCCGACCGCATGATTGTGAGCGATGCGGCGCAGGAGATCCAGATTCCCGGCAAGAGCGGGTACCTGGGAATCCTGCCGGGGCACGCCCCGCTGATTACAGAGATTGCCGTGGGCGAGATTACTTATCGTAGCGGGAATGAAACCAAACATATCGCCGTAGCCTGGGGCTTCGCCGAGGTGTTGCCGGAAAAGGTCACGATTCTCGCAGAGACCGCCGAGCGCGCCGCCGATATTGATGTCGCCCGCGCTCAGGCGGCCAAAGAGCGCGCCGAAGCGCGGCTCAAGCAGGGTGGAGCCGATCTGGATTACCGGCGCGAAGAAGATGCTCTCAAGCGGGCGCAAACGCGCATCGATGTGGCGGCGAAGAAATAGCTTTTAGCCATTAGCTTTTAGCTAAAGCCGCTTTGAACCAAACTGCTTTTCCTGGCTCCATTTATTCGGTTACCTGTTTCCATTCATCCCTCATCGCCTCTCTTCCGGATAATAATGGCTTCAAAAGGTCAGTACGCTCAATTATGCGTTAGGTGCTTCGACGCGGTGCAAGCGTCTCACTTGACCATGAAATTCGTTTAAAAGCGGCACAGGTTATCCACAACGGGCCTTCGTTAGAGCTAAAAGCCAACAGCTAACAGCTGCTTTAGTGCGGCCTGACCGCGACCAGATCGGGAATGAAGGTTACTGGAATCTGGGTGGCGTCAGTGCCGGCGTTGACATCAATGCGGTGGACGCTGCCGGTGGTGCCGTCTTTCACTCCCACATAAACGGATGCACTGTCCAGCGTACTGCCACCGGTGGTATTGGTCGTGGTGGCCGTGCCGCTGGAGAGAGTTACAGATCCGGTGGCATTACCAACCGCGTCATAGCTGAGCAACTTTCCCGCCACGTCGCTGGTGATGTAAGCGTGTTTGCCATCGGGAGTAATAATAATTTGCCCGGCAGTTGAACCACCTGCTGCGAAAGTAAGCGAAGCTGGAGTCTCGGCAATCGTGGGCGGGCAAGTGGTTCCGCTTGTCGTCACTGCAACGACTACCAGGTTGGGAAGTACGGCCCCCAGTACCTTGCTACCATCAGGCAGAGTTTTTACTAATGTGGGGGTGCCCGAGGCTCCTCCTGTATGGAAGGTGCTGTTGCAAACCACGACAGAAGGGGTGTTGGCTGCGGCGAGATAGGCCAGAGCGCCCGTCGCCAGGAAGCTGACACTCTTGGCTACGGTAGTGCTGGAAACAGTCCTGACGGCGGCGCCTTGAGCGGCGCGTATTCCTGTGGTATCGGCCACCACCGCCTCAGAGCCGTCAGGAGAAAAATCTCCGGCGACTGCGGCGGTGATGGGCAGCGCAACCACCGTATTGGCGGTGTTGTTGAACACGACCGTAGAAACGAAATTGTTATTGGCGAGTTGGCCCCCGATGAGAACAAATTGCCCGTTGGGAGAGACGGCCAGCACATGTCCGGGAGCATTGCTGACGGTCTTGGTGACGGCGTTGGTGGCGGCGTTCACAACGATCAGGCCGCTGTCTGATCCCAAGTAGGCATTGGCCCCGGTGGGATCGAAGACCAGGGAGTTAGGCGTGGCGGGCAGGGTGATGGCGGTGCCTGCGGTGTTGGTGCTGGTATCGATGGGCACCAGAGAAGTGTTGCTATTCTGGGAGCTCGTGGCGTAAACCGTAGTGACCGTGCTTCCCGGACCCACGCTGGCAACGGCGGTATTGCTGGTCACCACGCTGGCCTGGTTTCTGTTGCCGGCGCTGTTGGCCGCGCAAGAAGCGGTAATGTTTGAGGTCCCGAAGGCCACGCCGGTCACCAGGCCTGAGCTGCTGACGCTGGCCGCCGCGGGCAGGCTGCTGTTCCAGTTCAGCGGGATTAAACACAGGATTGGGAGTAATGGCAATGCTGGCCACTGCGCACTCCTGAAAGATCGCCGCGACGCTATTCACAGGATTGGTGCTGTTTACGGTGGCGGTGACGGTCGTGGCTCCGGGAATAACGGCGGTGACGCTGTTGCTCGGTGTGCTGCTAGTGGCAGCGCTCAGAGTGCCGATGCTGCTGTCTGCGATGCTCCAATTGAAGGTGCCGACAGAGCTGGTGATGTCGGCGCCATTGACGTCGAATGCTATTGCTGTGTACGACACAACTCCAGTCTGCGAAACGCAGGTGGGATTCGCAGGATTAACCACCACCCTGGCCACCTTGGGATGCACATTGACAGGCACGCTATTACTGGTCACGCCCTGCGCAGTAACGGTAATGTTGGTTGTATTGCTAACAGGGGGCGAAGTCGGTTTGCAAACGATAGGGTTGGTCAGCGAACGATTGTTTTGGGCATCGAACCATTGTCCCCCGGCGCAGAGCAGGCCGCCGGTGGCGATCTCAGCAACGTTGGTATTGCTGGAATTAAAGGTAAAGGTCTGGTTGAGCACGGTGTGGCCCTTGGCATCGGTGGCGCTGACTGTCATCTGAAAGACGTCGCCGTCGTTGAGTGAAAGCGCGCTGGGCGAGAGGATGATGCTGGTGATAGGGCCGATGGTGTTGGAGTTGTGCCCGCCGCCACAACTGGCCAGGAGGATTACGACTATAAGGATAAGAAAGCTTGCAACCGCTGACCGCCAATATTGCATTGATCCTCCCCACCCCCTCGGGAGTGGTCATAAGAAATGCGCCTGAATGGCTGAAAACAAACAGTGTAGCAGTTTTTGGGCGGAGCTTCCTAGGCTGAAGGGCTGATTTGGGCTGATTTACCGCGGAGGCGCAAAGACGCGGAGAAAGACAAAACCTCCTACGCCAATTGCATTGTCCTTCTTAATGATTCAGCCGTGGTACTTCGGTAATCTATCTTATGGGATGTCGCCGGTGCCATGCTTTTGGCATGGCTTATTTTCCTCAGACGGACCGAAGGATACGCTCTCCGCGGGTGCGGGTGCCGCAGGGGCCGAAGGTGCTGTTCCTGGTGGACAACGACCCTATCGAGGGTGTGTTGCACAAGCTCTCGCTGACCGGCGGCGCTGTGCAGATGGCGCGGGAGTGCGCGCCCGGCGTGCTGGCCGAGATCAGGCTGCATACCAGCTCGGGAACGGTGCAGGCGGTGGTGGAGATGCTGGCCAAGAACGATCGTAACGCCCCGGAGCAGCCCTTCCGTTTTGTTGCCCTGGGCGATGATGACCAGAAGCTGCTTGTCCGTGCCATCAAAAACCTGCGCAAGCAGGGGTTCGGGGATGCGGTGGAGGACGCGGTCGAGTAACTTGGTCGAGTAACTCGGTACTCAGTACTCAGTGAAGAGCCAGAGCAATTCCAGAACTGCATCGGCAGCACCGGGGCCGAAAGCCCATTTGTTTTGGGTCACAAAGCTGAGGCGAGGTCCTTATTGCCGGGTTCTGAGCCTCTCTGTCAAGGCGGAGTGTTGATTCCGAGGGTACTAGCCATCTCAGATTCCAGCGATACATTTGACGAAGCAGCAAGGGGATTGCTATATTTAATAGGTTCTGCGAGCAAGGTTGTAACGTCTGTGTGGGGTGAGCCCCAAGCAGTGTGGTTAGTTTTCATGTAGTTGAGCGGCGGCTTTGCGAGCGCTGCAAACACCGCATCTATCTCGCTGAAACATAAACCTGCGCTTCCTTCCCACCGTGGTAAGGGTATGCAGGTTGAGGCTGGCGAAACGGAGCATTGCCCGGAGCAAGGGGCGCGATGCCACCGTCGCAAGCCACTCAAAATTCAGGAAACCCCGTGAGTATTCCCGCGCTCGAGTGGAATAGCGTGTGCGGGAAAGTATGGTCTGGTTTGGCGTGTGACAGGATGCGCCACAGGAGTCTGCTGCGAGCGCAGAAGACCCAGGAGAAAAGAAACTTTGCCTACGTTTAATCAGTTGGTGCGAAAGGGGAGAACGGCCCCCAAGTTCAAGACGGCGAGCCCAGCGCTGCAGGAGTGTCCGCAGCGGCGGGGGGTTTGTACGCGCGTATATACGCAGACGCCCAAGAAGCCCAACTCGGCGCTGCGTAAGATCGCCCGCGTGCGGCTCAGCAACGGCATGGAAGTGACCGCCTACATCCCCGGCGAGGGCCACAACTTGCAAGAGCACTCGGTAGTGCTCATTCGCGGAGGCCGCGTGAAAGACCTGCCGGGCGTGCGTTACCACGTAGTGCGCGGCACGCTAGATACCACCGGCGTCGCCAACCGCAAGCAGGGGCGGTCGAAGTACGGAGCTAAGCGGCCGAAAGCGTAGAGAGCTGCTAGCCACTAGTTTCTAGCTGGTTTTGAGTTTGGAAGATTTCAAGTTTTTCATCGCCGCGAGTAGAGCGGTTAGAGAATTTAAGGATATGCCAAGAAAAGGACACATAGCGAAGCGGGAGGTTGAGCCGGATGCGGTGTACAACTCCACGCTGGTCACCAAGTTCGTGAATTCGATGATGTGGGACGGCAAGAAGTCCACCTCAGAGTCGATTTTCTACAACGCCATGAAGCAGCTGGAAAAGAAGGGCGGCGATGAGCCGCTGAAGCTGTTCAAAAAGGCGGTAGAGAACACCAAGCCGCTGCTGGAAGTGAAGACCCGCCGCGTGGGCGGAGCCAACTACCAGGTCCCGGTTGAGGTCGCCGCCGACCGGCGTACGTCGTTGGCTATCCGCTGGATTCTGGTCTACAGCCGCGGCCGAGGGGAAAAGGGCATGGTCGACAAGCTGGCCAATGAGCTGCTGGATGCGGCCAATGGCAAAGGCGCCGCGATCAAAAAGAAGGAAGATGTCCATCGCATGGCGGAAGCGAATAAGGCGTTTGCGCATTATCGTTGGTAAGCAAAGAAGCTTTTAGCTGTTAGCCCTTGGCTTTTAGCTGAAGGCGCCCCAGGGGCTAAAGCCCGTCACATTATGAGCGACTTGCGGCACGAGTAAACTCGTGCCCTGATACAAAGCAAGGGAACATTGACCGGCGCGGATGATGCTGTGCTTGCGAAAGATTATTAGGTTCTGAGCTAAGAGCTAAAGGCTAAGAGCTAACTAAAGAAACTGAAGAAGTTTAGAAACTGAGAAATTAAAAGTGCCTCGTACAGTTCCATTAGAACGTTGCAGAAACATCGGCATCATGGCCCACATTGATGCCGGCAAGACCACTACGACCGAGCGCATCCTGTTCTATACGGGACGGCTGCACCGCCTCGGCGAAGTGCACGAGGGCACTGCGACCATGGATTGGATGGAGCAGGAGCAGGAGCGCGGCATCACCATCACCAGCGCCGCCACTACTTGTACCTCGCTGCGCGTGCTCGACGGCGCCGTCGCCCTGTTTGACGCCGTGCACGGGGTGCAGCCGCAATCGGAAAAAGTGTGGCGCCAGGCCGATAAATACGGCGTGCCGCGCATTTGCTTCATTAATAAGATCGACAAGATGGGCGCGGATTTTGAACATGCTGTGGACACCATCCGCAAGCGGCTTAACGCCAAGCCAGTCGCTATCCAAATTCCCATCGGGCAAGAAGATAAATTCAAGGGCGTCGTGGACCTGATCGAAATGCGGGCCATCATTTGGAAAGACGATACCCTGGGCGCCGAGTACATCATTGAAGAAGTTCCCGCCGAACTGAAGAAGAAAGCCGAAGCCTTCCACACACAATTAGTCGAAACCATCGCGGAAAACGACGACGAGATTCTGCACAAGTTCCTGGAAGGGGAGACGATTACTCCCGCCGAACTGAAGAAGAAAGCCGAAGCCTTCCACACACAATTAGTCGAAACCATCGCGGAAAACGACGACGAGATTCTGCACAAGTTCCTGGAAGGGGAGACGATTACCCCCGCCGAACTGAAAAAATCACTGCGCAAGAGCACCATTGATCTGAAGGTATTTCCGGTGCTGGTGGGAACGTCGTTCAAGAATAAAGGTGTGCAGCCACTGCTGGATGCGGTGGTGGATTACCTGCCCTCGCCGCTGGATATTCCGGTCATCACTGGCCTCAATCCCGACAACGGCGAAAAAATCACGCGCAAAGTGAATGACAAAGAGCCCTTCAGCGCGCTGGCGTTCAAGATCATGGCTGATCCCTTTGTGGGCCAGCTTACGTTTATCCGAGTGTACTCGGGGCAGTTGCAGTCAGGCCAGAGCGTGTTGAGCTCGGGCAAGGGCCGGACCGAGCGCATTGGCCGCCTGCTGAAGATGCACGCCAACAAGCGCGAAGACATCACCGAGATCATGGCGGGCGATATCTGCGCCGTGGTCGGATTGAAGAACGTCACCACCGGCGATACCATCAGCGACGAAAAACATCCCATCCTGCTGGAATCCATTACATTTGCCGTACCCGTCATCTCCGTAGCAGTTGAACCCAAGACTAAAGCCGATCAAGAAAAGATGTCGCTGGCGCTGAACAAGCTGTCGCAGGAAGACCCGACGTTCAAGGTCCACACCGATCCTGACAGCGGACAGACCATCATCAGCGGTATGGGCGAGTTGCACCTGGAAATCATCGTGGACCGCATGATGCGCGAGTACAAGGTCGAAGCCAATGTGGGCAAGCCACAGGTGGCCTATCGCGAGACCATCCGTAGAAAAGCCGAAGCCGAGGGCAAATATATTCGCCAGACTGGCGGTCGCGGACAGTACGGTCACGCCAAGATCCGCATTGAGCCCAACGAAGCCGGCAAGGGATACGAGTTCCTCAACGAGATTGTTGGTGGCTCGGTGCCCAAGGAATACATCAAGCCGATTGACCAGGGTATTCAGGAGGCGCTCGAAGGCGGAGTGCTGGCCGGGTATCCGATGGTGGATATCAAGGTAGAGCTTTACGACGGCAGCTATCACGAAGTCGACTCAAATGAAATGGCCTTTAAGATCGCCGGTTCCATGGCGTTCAAAGAAGCTGCGCGCAGGGCTTCTCCGGTTCTGCTTGAACCGGTCATGGCCGTCGAGGTGGTTACGCCGGAAGATTATGCTGGCACCATCATGGGCGACCTGAGCTCGCGCCGCGGACGTATTGAAGGCATGGAGCACCGCGCCGGCTCCCAGGTGATCAAGGCCATCGTGCCGCTGGCGGAGATGTTTGGCTACGCCACGCACATGCGCTCGAGCACGCAGGGAC
>QIAW01000001.1:3426-6838 GCA_003225655.1 Acidobacteriota bacterium | reverse complement strand
CCGCGTTTAGCAATCGCTCTCGAGAAGAAAGCTTCTCCCCCGCCTGCAGCCCTTCAAGCGCCGGCTTCTTCTCACTTTTGCTGGTCATATCCATACGTTTAGGTTTCATTATGGTCGAAAACCAGGGATGTTTTCCGGAAATGACACTAATTTAAAAAAATTTCGCGGAGCCGAATCCATTGTGCCAAATTCGACGTACAATAAGGCAGAATAGTAGTACGACTATTGCTATTTGGGCGCAATATTACTTAAGTAACCAGCTTTGAAGGCCGGGCTGTGGATCGAGATAGAGATGGATCGGCGTGAAATGAACCCTGCGCCGGTTAAAAGAGCCACAGCTTAGGTCAAGGCTGCTCTCCTTGAAAACTTTGAAGTGGGGGGAAGAGTAGCTCTGTGGAGGGAAGCAAAGCCCGCCTCATCGGCGGGCTTTGCTTTACCTAGACGATTTCCGGGGTTTGCTCACCGCGCAGTTTTCGCGGCCCCACTTTTCTTAGGGCTTCTTCTTAGGGCTCGTCTCGTGAGGTCCGCTAGAAGCGCCACCCGCAGCGGCAATCATTTCATCAATCTGCTGGAACAAATTGTTGCGGTCCACGACCTCTACAAAAGGCTGGCCTGTGGCTTTGTTGCTGACCACGTAGATGGTGGGGGTGTGAGTGACGCCAATCGCATCTCCCAGGGCGACATCCTGATTTATCTTGGCTTCGAGTTTGCCGTCTGGATCGACCATCAGCGGAAGTGCCATCTGTTTTTGTGCAGCAAATTTCTGTGCCTGCTGTTGCAGGTCTGCGGGATTTGTAATCGCGGGTGGCAAGTGTCCGGGCTGATGCTGGAAGCAATAGTCGCGGAACTCATCCCCGATTTTCCTGGATTTGGTATCGAAGAAGCGGGCCAAGATAGCCGCTTGCCGCGCCCAATTGTGCTTTTGCAGCGGGAAATCATAGCGCACCAGTGGGATCTTGTAGGTGCGCCGGGCATCGTCGAGCACCGGGGCAGCGTTGGCGCAATCCGGACACTGCAAGTCCACAAATTCGACGAGGGCAACTTTGAATCCCTTGGGTGGCTTAAGCTGCGATGGATCACCGGCGTTGGCGGCGGCAACCATGGCCAGAATAGAAATAATCAAGAACGCAATTTTGTTCATACGACTTCCTTTGCGGAATAGTAATTTCAATTGAAATGATAATTGATTGCGCTACGAGTTTATCTAAGGGCAGCAATACTGCACCCGCGCAAAAAATTCGCGCAACACGGTGCTCACCTTTCGCTCACCCAATGCTCTCCATGGCCGACCGTCAATAGTGGAATCGATAGCGCAGTGAAACCGCATACTGCCGGGGCTCGTTGAAATGCGTCCCACCAAAGGTATTGCTCTCGTCCAAGAGGAAGTGGTTGTTGCTGACGTTGAGCGTGGTGAACTGCGCTGACCAATTCTCGCCGAACGACTTGCCCAGAGTGAAATCAAAGGTCGCATGCGGCGGCTTGTGACCAGGGCCATCACCTTCCAGAAATCCCGAGCCATAGTTGAAGTTGCCTGAGGTAAAGCTGCGCCAGGGCAATGAGGCTTCATATCCCACGCTCAACGTATCCCGCTGGGATTGGTGGTAGTAGGGCAGATGCATCTGCACGCGTTGAAAGAGATGGGGAGGGCGCACTGTGCTCTCCCAGCCACGGATGCGGGGCCGGTCAATAGCAAGGGGAAAGAAGATGTTGGAATTTCCTAGCACGTCGTGGTCGAAGAAATTCCTGGCGTGGGTGCGGAAGGCGGTTAATTCGAGCGCCCACTTTTGCACTGGAATGGTAACGCCTGCTTCGTACTCTTCGTCGCGTTCTCCGCGCAGGGGTACAAAATCTACTCCCTGATCAAGGGCGAAGTTCAGCAATGGGCCGGAAAGTGTGGAGAGCGGAGGAGCCTGGTAATAGCGTCCGTAGAAGCCGCGCAGCACCCAATGGATGCGCGGGATCTGGATGGCTGCTCCGATGCGTGGGTCTGCCGCGGTTTCATCGCGTGAGCCGGAGAAGCGCGTCAGACGGACCCCGCCATTCAGCGTCAACCAGGAAGTAGCCTTCCATTGGTCGTCCAAGAAGAAGACCTCAGAATCACCTGTAGGCTGAACCCGTTCATTCAGAAAGGGCGCGCTGCCTTCAGGCAGAACGTGATCCGGATCATTGACCGTCAGACCAAAGAAGTGGTTGTCGCGCTGCGCAAAGCCGATGAATCCTGCGCGCAGGTTGTTGTTGGCTTTGGTAACCCCAACGCTGACCTGGCCGCCGGCATACTTTGAGTCAAATCTGGTATCGGGAATAAGCGGTGTATCGCTCGGCCCACCGGTGAAGGCCGCTTGGTTGGCGTGGAAAAAAGGTGAAAAGGTCAGCAGAATTCCATTGGGGATAGTATGCACCCACGAGAAGTTCACAAAAGCGTCGTGCTCGTCTTGAACATCGCGGGCCTCAGACGCCTGCTGGTCAAAATCATTGGGAATCTGGTAGTGGTCGGCGCGTCCAGAGGTGACCAGCCGCAATTGATTGGAAGGGTCAGGATTGAAGATGAGGGAAACGAACGCGCCCCCGCCCGCCTGCCTGTCATGAATGATGTGAGTGATGGGCGTCTCAAGGCCTAATTCCGAGCGATTTCCATTCAAACTGGTGTAGTAAGCGAAGCGCTGGGTATGGCTGCCAAAACTGATCTGGTCGTTGCTAGAGTTAAAGCTGCCATAGTTCAAAAGCAGCTCACCGCCATTGTTGCGCTCAAATCCGGAGCGGGGAACCACGTTAAATACGCCGTAGGTGCGGTCGCCGAAGTCGGCGGAATAGCCGCCGCGCCCCACTTCGAGGGTATCGATATCTTTTGGGTCAAATTGCGGACCAACATTGCTGCCAATATTGGTGTTGGGCACAGGCACGCCGTCAATGAGCCAACTTACCTGATGTCCGCCCCGGACATGAAGCAGATCATGCACCATGTAAGAGCCGGGAATAAAATTAGTAATCATTTGCAGGCTGTTGCTGCGATCCGCGCCAGGGCTGGCCGCAATCTCGTTGCGGCTGATCAGGGTTTCGGTGCTGGAAGATTGCGGATTCACCAGGGAAGCCACGTCGGAGACATCAACGGTTTCGCCCGTGGCTGTGATGCTGAGCTGAAAATGGATATCGCTCATATTGCCGGAGTTGACGATGATGCGCTGCGCCTGGGGAGCAAAGCCTTCGCTGGTCACTTTTATGGTGTACTCGCCGAGCGCTACCGTCTGCAAAAGAAACTCGCCGGCACTGTCGGTAGCGATGGTTTGCTGCCAGTCTGACGAGACCGATTTGATGGTTACCACCGCGCCCTTAATAGGGCGGTGCTGCGGGTCATGCACGACTCCGCGCACATTTCCAAAAATGGATGCAGATGCCGATGCGGCGCAAACGAGAA
>QIAW01000001.1:0-3404 GCA_003225655.1 Acidobacteriota bacterium | reverse complement strand
CGCAAGGGTTTAGAGGAGGGTGGGGCGCGCCCGGCGTCCTGGTGGAATTCGCTACTGGAATCTTCAGCGGGATAGAACTCATTCAAGAACGGATGCGACGCAGCCGGCGCCGGGGTGAAAAACGAGGTATCAGGCCGGGCTTGCTGACGGATGGAGATGACGGGCCCCAGACAGGAGCAGCAGCGGTGACAAGGGCCCTGCGCCAAAGGACTCAGGGATGCAGATGAAGGCGGGCGGTGCGCACTGCGTGCACAATGCTCGTGAGACATGCCGCTGGCCGGCGCATCGCTCCGCATGTTGCGCACGCAGCAGGCATGGGGTGTAACGAGCATCGCGATGGCCATGGGCGTGAGCAGGCTCACGCACAGCGACACCGCAACGATCATGCCTATGACACGACGCATAAAAGACCCGGTTATTGTACTAAGAACAAGCCGGCAGCGGCTTTGCTTCCGGCGATTTATTTTGACCTGGAGGAGCGGGCATCGGTTGTGCTGCCTGCCGGGAATCCCAAGCCATTCCTGGGAAGTTGAGCCGCCATTTCCGCTTGTGTTAGCATCGTTGCCCTCAATATTGTGCGCAGCTTTTCAGCTTGCCATCCAAGGTCGGCGAAGGACATCTAAAGGTCTTAAGGAGTTGTTCAGGTGAAGATCTACGAAGGCGCAAACATTCGCAATATCGTTGTTGTCGGGCACGCCCATGCGGGGAAGACTTCCCTGGTCTCTGCCATGCTTTACACTGCGGGAGCCACCCCAAAACTAGGCCACGTAGACGCCGGAGACACCATTACCGACTACGAAGAAGAAGAGATCGAACGGGCCATGACCCTGTCGACCGGAGTCGCCCATGCAGAGTGGGGGAAGACCAAAATCAATCTGTTGGATACTCCCGGCTTCAACATATTCATTCATGAGGCGCGGGCGGCCATGGTTCCCACGGAAGCAGCGCTGGTGGTGGTAGATGGCGCCCAGCCGGTAGGGATTGTGACCGAGCGGGTGTGGAGCTTTGCCCAGGAGCTGGATGTGCCCCGCATCCTGGTGGCTACCCGCATGGACCGCGAGCGTACGGACAAGAACACCGTGATTGAAAGTTTGCAGAAGGCTTTTGGACGGCAGGTAGTTCCGGTGCAGCTCCCCATCGGGAGCGAAAAGAACCTGAGCGGGATCGTTGACCTTGTGACCATGAAGGGTTACAGCTACGAGATGGGCGGAAGCGGCAAGGGCAAAGAGGTCCCCATTCCAGCGGAGATGGCCGAGCCCGCCAAAGCCGCTCATGAGGCCTTGGTGGAATTGGTGGCCGAGGGCAAAGACGAACTGATGGAGGAGTTTTTCGAAAAAGGAACAATCGGCGAAGAGCATCTGATTCCCGCCATTCATGAGGCCATTCGCGATGACCGTCTTTTTCCTCTGCTGTTCGCCTCAGGGCTGGGAAATATTGGCACCGACCGCCTGCTTGATTTTCTTGAGGTATATGCTCCGACCGCAGCCGAGCACCGCGAGGTAAAGTCGGCGCCCACGGCGAACAATGGAAACCCCGCGGTACGTCATGCCGTTGACACTGAGCCCAGCTCGCTCTTCATCTTCAAGACGGCGAACGACCCCTTTGCCGGCAGGATCACTTATTTCAAGGTTTTTTCCGGCGTGGTGAAAAATGATGCTACGGTGCAGAATTACACGCGCAACACCCCCGAGAAGCTCTCGCACCTATCCATCATGCAGGGCAAAACTGCGATACCGGTTACCGAATTACACGCCGGGGACATCGGCGCCGTGGCCAAGCTGAAGGAAACTCTCACCGGCGATACCCTGGGAGAAAAGACCAGCCCGATTCATTATCCCACCATCGCGCTACTGGAGCCGGCGATCACTTTCGCCATCGAGCCCAAGACACGCGCCGATGAAGACAAGCTCTCCAATGGCATTCATAAATTGATTGAAGAAGACCCCATGCTGCGCTTCTACCGCGATCCGCAGACCAAGGAGTTTCTCATTGCTGGCACAGGCCAGCAGCACATCGAAATTGTGGTGGCAAAGCTCAAGAAGCGTTACCACACTGAAGTCGTGCTCAAAGCGCCCAAGGTTCCGTATCGGGAGACGATCCGCGGCAAAGCCGACGTGCAGGGCCGTCACAAGAAGCAGACCGGTGGCCATGGACAATACGGCGATTGCAAGATCAAGATGGAGCCGCTGCCACGCGGCAGCAACTTCGAATTCGTCAATGATATTTTTGGCGGAGCCATTCCCAAGAACTATATTCCGGCGGTGGAAAAGGGCATTGTGGAGGCGGCACAGCGAGGGTATCTCGCGGGATATCCAGTGGTGGACTTCCGCGTGATTCTCTACGATGGCTCCTATCACGATGTAGACTCCAACGAATTGAGTTTCAAGATGGCAGGCCGCATCGCTTTCAAGAAGGCGATGGAACAAGCTAAACCCACACTACTCGAGCCCATCATGCAGGTCGAGATCACGATTCCCGACGAATTTGCAGGCAGCATCATGGGCGACCTCAACTCCCGCCGCGGCCGCATTCAAGGCATGGACAACAAAGCCGGCAACACGGTTGTGAAGGCCGAAGTCCCCATGGCTGAGATGCTGAGCTATGGCGCCGACCTCACATCGATGACCCAGGGCCGCGGATCGTTCGTCATGGAGATGAAGCACTACGACGTTGTGCCATCCATGATTCAGGAAAAGATCGTTACCGCCGCCAAGGCCGCGCGCGGTGAAGAGGTGGAAGAGGAAGAATAGCCACGAGCGGCTGCTACAATGAGGCCATGTCAGCGACGCAGGATATTGGCCGAATGATGCAGGATTACGCGGAAGATGCCGTCCGCATGGCGCGCCAACTCCACGTCGAACTCGATTACAGCGAGCAGAGTTTGGAGCAGGTGGAACACTTGCTGGCGCAGTTGCACAATGGGCTGCAAATCCCCGCCGAGTTTTTATCCGGTCCCCAAGTCGATCACATGGCGGCAGGTCCTGTTACCAGCGGCGTTGAAAACCGCGTTGATGAGCTGGCGCGCGTATGGGGCGGATACCTGGGTGAAGTGGTGCGCCGCCGCTTCGGGGGCGAGTGGACGGTCGAGAAATATCCCGCTGGCGATTTCCTGATTGTGACCCTAAATGTGAACGGTGCAAAGCTCTTTCCTGCCATGAAAATTCACAAGCGCCTGACTAATGGTGCTGCCGACGACCTGCTCGCGTTTTATCGCAATGTCCGCGCCCGGCTTGAGGTCTTGCCCGGCGGAAAAGTTCAGTAACACTCCTTCAATATTCTTCATAATCTGGCCCCCAGCAGGCGTAGAATTTTTAGTATGAGAGGATTACAAACAGGAGCCGTATCATGCTGGGTTGCTCTTTCTGCGCTGGTGATGAGAATACATGGGACATGAGCAGAAGTGA
>QIAW01000483.1 GCA_003225655.1 Acidobacteriota bacterium | reverse complement strand
TGCGCGCGCGCGTGGTCGGCGATTACGTTGGGAGCGTGGCCGCCTTCGATGACGCCGATATTCATGGTGCACGGTCCGACCTCTGGATTCTCGGGAAGCGGAATGCGGCGCAGGCGCTCCAGCGCGCTCAGCAGTTTCTCAATCGCGGAGTCGCCCAGGTGCGGATAGGCCGAGTGCGCCAGCTTGCCCTTGGCCGTTACCTCGACACGCAGTCCGCCCTTTGACGCGACGGCGATCTTGTTGTCCGTGGGCTCGCCGTTGATAAGGAACTTACAGCTTCCTCCATGCAGCTCGTGCGCCTTTGCGTTGGCCACAAACGCGCCGAAGCTGTTACGCTCTTCGCCCACCACAAACAACAGGCCGATAGGAAGGTTCTCTGTGCGCAGGCGCTCGGCGGCGCCGATCTGTGCGGCGATGAGGGCGGAACTACGTCCATGTGGGTGGAAAAGACCACCTTGGGATGCGGATTTCCCCGCGGCACAGCGAACAGGTTGAAGCGGCTTTCTTCCACCGGGACCCGCTGCGTGTCGTAGTCAAGCAGGCTCAAGCTGCGATCCAGCAATTCGCCGACCCCGGCCTCGTTGCCGGTGATGGATTCAATGTCAACCAGTTGACGGGTTAGTGCGAACAGGTCCACGTTAAAGAGGATAAACTGAAGGTCCTAATAAATGAAGCTGACTCGCAGTCCGGGCCTCTCTTATCTCTGGATGGGCATTGCCATCTGCATCGTCGCCGTGTTGTTTACGCGCTGGCAATGGTTTATCAACCGGGGGCAGCAGCGCCTGTGGTGGGAACTGGTGCTGGTGTTCCTGGCAGCGGATTACCTGTTCCTCATTACGCCGATTCAAGACCATAAGTCAATTCGCCGCTTGAGCATCGCTGGAAAACTCTGGGCGGCTATCGCCTGGATGTGCTGCATTGCTTACCTGGTGGTGATTACCCGCGGCATCAAGCCCGTGCTTGCAAACAGCAGCCTGATCATTCAATTGAGTCTGCTGGGCTTGCTGCTGCTCGTGGTCCTGGTCATTTCTGTTTACCGCCTGAGCCATGAGTGGATACGCGAGTCGCTGCGCTCCATCATGGCCTGCGCGGGCGGCGGATTTCTGGTGCGCTTTGTCACCGCGCCAACCGGCGATTCCGAGGTGCTGGCCGGATTGCAGGCGATTCCGGGCGCCACGCCTCTTGCGGCCGCCAATGAGTGGAGTGTCCCCGCGGATCCCGCAGCAGCCTCAGCCCTTCTGCAGTTTGCCAAGAGATACGAGTTTGATTTCATTCCCACCAAGACCAATCACAAGGAAGAACTGCTCAGTGACCGCTGAGATCAAGAGCCTCTTTCTCACCGGACCCGCGGGAAAGCTGGAAGCATTGCTGAACACCGGCGCGCCTCATGCGACGCACGCCGCTTTGGTGTGCCATCCGCACCCACTGCATGGCGGCACCATGCACAACAAGGTTGTGTTCAACGCCATGAAGGCGCTGAACAGTCTGGGATTTCCCGCGCTGCGCTTTAATTTTCGCGGCGCCGGATTGAGCGAAGGGACCCACCATCACGGTCAGGGTGAGGTGGAAGATGTCCGCGCCGCGCTTGACTGGCTGGATGACCAATTTCATTTGCCAATCATTTTCTGCGGCTTCTCGTTTGGCGCCGCCGTCGGTTTGCGCGCTTCGTGTCCTGATCCGCGGGTTGCGGGCATCATCTCGCTCGGAACACCGGTCGAGGCCGAGGGCCGGCTCTACGCTTATAACTTTCTGCGGGAATGCGCCAAACCCAAGCTCTTCATCAGCGGCGCCCATGACGAATTCGCACCGCTGCCCGAGCTGCAAAAGGTCATTGCCTCAGTGCCCGGGCCCAGGCAATTCGTTGTGATTGAAGGCGTGGGCCACTTCTTTGAAGGCAAACTCGACCAGGTGCGCAGCGCCATTGAGCACTGGGTCAACGAAACGCTGCTCGCGACGCACGGTGGGAGCCCCGGCTTTTAAGCCGGGGAAAAGGGTTCGTTGAGTCTTGGGCTTTTAGCCCCGGCCTCTTTGCTGGTAGGACATTATTATTTAGCCATCAATAGCCTCGGCCTCTTTAAGAAAGAGCCATACTTACACAGGGATCCAGATGCGTAATCCGCCCGCTGCAGTACAATTTCCAGCATGACGACCCACGCAGCTTTGGGCTTCCGCGCACACTCGGGATGGGCGGCGCTGGTGGCGGTCATCGGGCCGCTGCGCTCACCGGTGGTCGTTGATCGCAGACGCATGGAGCTTGTTGATCCGCGAGATCGGCACGCCAGGCAGCCCTATCACGCCGCGGCAGAACTGGAGCTCAAACAGGCTGATAAGCTGCTGCGCGAATGCGCTCGAAAGTCAAAGCTCCTGGCGCGGCAGTGTGTACGCGCCGCCATTACCGAGCTTCGCAAGAAAGGTTACGACGTGTGCGGCTGCGGTGTCCTCGATGGATCGGGCCGCATGCTGCCAAACCTGGAAAAAATTCTGAACTCGCATCCGCTGCTGCACACCGCCGAAGGCATGCTTTTCCGCGACGTACTTGCCCATGCGAGCGAGCATTGCAAAATTCCGGTTACGCGAATCCGCGAGCGCGAACTGTTTGTGCAGGGTACAGCCAGATTGCGTATCTCAGCCGATGAGCTGCGGCGCCGCATCGCCGAGATGGGCAAGCCCATGGGCCCGCCCTGGAGCCAGGATGAAAAATTCGCTGCGCTGGTCGCATGGCTGGCCCTGGCCAGCGAGTCGTAAACGGGAACTTCGCGAGGGCCGCAGGTGTCAAATCCTGAGGAGGAGATAATGGCCTTCAGCGCAAGCGGAAAAAATAGCGCGACCATCAACGTTACTCCGCTTATTGATGTTCTGCTGGTATTGCTGGTCACTTTTCTGCTGATTACGCCTTTGACGCCAAAGGGAGAAGGGGCGCGAATCCCGCGTCCGGCCACAGGTCAACCGGCTGAGCCTGAACGCGTGGTGGTTCTCCAGCTCAGCTTTGCTGCTGGCTCTGCCGGCGCCGTTCAGCTTGCCCTGAATCACCAGAAGGTGGAGTGGAGCGTGCTGGGTGATACGTTGCAGCAAGCCTTCAAGACGCGCGGCGATAAGACCCTTTTCTGACCAGCGATCGGGAAATTGATTTTCGCTACATCGCGCAAGCGGCTGATACGGCCCATGCTGTGGGTGTGGATAATGTTGCCCTAATGACTATGCGCAAGAATTAAAAACCATTCTCACGAACGAACGTGGTAGTCAAAGCCTGAAATGCTTCTTAGGCGTGCTCATGATCTGAAGAGGACCTCTCCCGCGGACGAACTGCACCGCAAAGTTGTCGTCTGGCTGGAGAAGAGCCATCCCGAGCTGCTGAAGGATTGAGGGACTGCGATCAGCTTGGGATATACTTTCGCCAATGCATCCGAAGTTCGTCGGCATCGCGCTGGTTTTCGCAGGAATCGCCTTAGGAATTGTTTGGGTAAGCGGCCGCATCGCGCAACCGTTCCTGCCGGTGCTTGTGCTGCTGCTTTTCCTTGCGGGCATCAGTCTCTTCGGAAAGACAAATCAATTCGCGCAGCGGCTGCAACCGTTTGTTGGAAGAAGCGTGCGCGTGCTAACGTGGGATTCGGAGCTGCCAGGTCATTCCGCCGCGACGTTTATTGTGCAGTCGGTGCGAGCGCTCGGCCCCGGCCTACATTTTTATCTGCGTCCACTGCCACAAGGCTCTCCCATCCACCTCAAGATTGCGCAGCCGCGCGAAGCTACCGTCGATGATGCCGGGGTGACGATTCGGGAGGCGAAGTACGTCCAGTGGGCGGGCAGAAAGGTCCCCAAGTCTCAGGCGACAATTCCATTTGTTCTAACAGTCGTAGGCAAGACTCAGGTTACTTCCGTAGAGCGAGGGGACCGTCCTCTGGCTCCATCTGCCTGAGGTCAATCGCGTAGGAGGCGGGTGTCGCGTTGTACTGAGCCGCAAGGTAACGTCAACCCTGTGCTTCTCTTACGCTTGCGTTCTAGAACACATGAAGTTCACTGAATGCATACATAACGGCGTACCGGACGGCTGCTGCAATAAAATCAATGCAACATGTTTAATACTGCCCACGACATGCGCGCGCTGGCACGGCAGATTTTTCTTTCGGCGCTGGCGGAGACTAGCGTCGAGAAATCATTTGAAAAGCACGTCGAAGTCAGCCGGCGGCTCTTGCGGGTGGGCGAAGACCTGCATGATCTGAACTCGTTTTCACGGGTCTTTGTGGTGGCCATGGGTAAAGCGGCCTATCCCATGGCGCAGGCGCTCAAGCGGCAACTGGGAATGATGGCTGGCGGAATTGTGGTCGCGCCGCCAGCGCCATCGGCGGAAACGCAGCCTATGCTGGAAGGGTTCCGGCACTTTGCCGGCGGACATCCCCTGCCCAACGCCGAATCTGTGCGCGCCGCCAGCGCCATCCTGGGTTCCCTGGGTTCGCTCGCCGGTCCCACGCTAGTGATTTATCTGATCAGCGGCGGAGCCTCCAGCATGGTGGAAAAGCCGCTGGATGACGAAATCACTCTTGATGATCTCATCGCCACCTATCGCGCGCTGGTAAATTGCGGCGCTCCCATCGTGGAAATCAATGCGATTCGCAAGCACCTTTCAGCAGTGAAGGGAGGGCGCATGGCGCTCGCGGCCAATTCCGGTGCTGGCGTAGAAAACGTGCAGCAGGTTTCGATTCTAGTCTCCGATGTTCCCGAATCGGCGCTCGACGCTCTGGCTTCCGGGCCGACCATGCCCGATTCCACGACCTCGGCGGAATGTTACGAGATTGCGCAAAAGCATGGATTGCTCGACGCATTTCCCATTTCGGTGCGCGACCTCTTCGCGAAGAAACTACTGGAAGAGACTCCGAAATATGAAGACGGAGTGTCTCATAACTCGCGTTGGTGGCCCATTCTCTCCAACGCGGTTTTACAGAAGGCGGCAGCCACCCAGGCTGCCCTCGCCGGCTTTGCCGTGGAAATTGATAACACCTGCGACGATTGGGAGTACGGCCGCGCAGCCGGCTATCTGCTGGAGCGTTTACGCAAGCTGCGCCGGGGCGCGGCGCGCGTGTGCCTGATCTCAGGGGGAGAGGTGACTGTGCGTGTGCCGCCTGACACTGCCGGCGTTGGCGGACGCAATCAGCAGTTTGCGCTTGATTGCGCCTGCAAGATTGCTGGAGAAAACGTGACCGTATTAAGCGCCGGCAGCGACGGGATCGACGGAATAAGCCCGGCTGCAGGCGCCGTAGTGGATGGAACTACTCTCTCTCGCGCGAACTCGCAGGGATTATCGGCAGATGCTGCTCTGGCCGGCTTCAATGCCTATCCGTTTTTTGAAGCATTGGGAGATGCCCTCATCACCGGGCCCACCGGCAACAACGTGCGCGATTTAAGAATTCTGATGGGGTATTAAGTTGGGAATGCTCCACCGGTCGGGCTTCCTGTACCTGATGTTGCGCTGGCCGGGCAGCGTGAAGATCCGCGTCTTACCTTCTTCCAGCACCAGGACTTTTTCCTCGACGCCCGCGGCTTTGGCTTCGCTGGCCAGAAGCTGCGGGGGTTCTTCGATGGGCTCGTGCGAGAGACGGAAGGTGCCGTAGTGCATGGGAATCATCCAGTGCGCGTTGAGGTCGCGAAATGCCTGCACCGCATCGCCGGGACTGGTGTGCACGTTGCGGAACGCGGGAGGAGAGTAAGCCCCAATGGGCAGCAGCGCAATCTGCGGCTCAAGCCGCCGTCCAATTTCCTGGAAGCCCTTGAAGTAGGCGGTATCGCCCGCGTGGTAAATCGAATAGCCGCCGGCTGCGATTACGTAGCCGCCATATCCGCGGTGAATATCGTGGAGCATCCGCGCTCCCCAGTGCTGCGAAGGGGTATGGGTGACGGTAAGATTCGCATGCTCCCAGCTCTGCCACCAGTTGAGTTCACAAACCTCTCGGTAACCCAGATCGCTGACCACATCGCGAACATCATGGGGAACGACGATCATGGGTGCGGTCCCATATCTGCGGCGGCTCAGGCGGGCGATGGCCCGCAGTGAAGGCCGGTGCAGGTGATCAAAGTGCGCATGGGTGATCAGCACCACGTCGATCGGGGGCAGGTCTTT
>QIAW01000484.1:1198-2421 GCA_003225655.1 Acidobacteriota bacterium | reverse complement strand
CCTTTTTCTGGGGACGCGGCAATGGCTGGGTGGCCGCAGGGATGACCGAGCTGCTGCGCTCGCTTCCCAAGAAGCATCCCCGCAGGGCGCGCATCCTGGCCGGCTACCAGAAGATGATGAAGGCACTATTGGAGTATCAGGGGAAAGACGGCGTGTGGCGGCAGTTGATTGACCATCCGGAGTCGTGGCCTGAGACTTCATCCACTGGCATGTTCACCTTCGCCATGATTACCGGGGTCAAAAACGGATGGCTCGACAAAAAGACTTATGTCCCGGCGGCGCGCAAGGGCTGGCTCGGCCTGGTGAGCTACATCAACAAAGACGGCGACGTCACCAACGTATGCGAAGGCACCAACAAGAAAAACGTTCTGCAGTATTACATGGACCGCGCCCGCAACACCGGCGACCTGCACGGCCAGGCGCCGATCTTGTGGTGCGCTTCGGCGCTGCTGCGATAGAACAGCAGTTGGCATTTAGCACTTGGCATTTAACCATTCGATAAAAAACCCAAAAAATGGCCGCAGCTAAACGCTGGTTGCGAACGGGGTGAGTACGAATTTCTTCATCCTCTCGTGCGCTTTTGTTGTGCACTTTTGCGGCGGATTTTTGCGAACGTCTGTGGGCCATCTACAAACTCGCCACGGTCAGCCTGACGAGCGCCCAGGGCAATCTCTTTGCGAAGAGTAGCAAGCCGAAGCTTCTTCGAGTCTTCGCGTTCTTTAGCAAGCGCAGGCCTTCCCGCAGAATCTCGCTCTGCGACTGGTAAAGGCCGGTTTCCAGCATTTCCGCAACAAATTCATCAAAGACAGGGCCAAGACTAACGTTCATATCGGGAGAATATCTCTCATAACAATAGATGTCCATTTTTGGTGGTGCCCTCATTTGACGCGTGGGCGGTCTTGTTGCATAAAGGAGAGCAAAGGAGAGCTCTGTGGGCGCAAAAGAGAAAATGAACTCGATTGGCCAGCCAGTGCCGGAGTTGCCGGTCGCTGATGTCGAACGCGCACAACAGCATTACAGAGATGCACTCGGCTTTGAGATTGGATGGCTTTACCCAGGCAAAGAGATTGGGGCCGTGTCACGCGGTGATGTGGCGATATTCTTTCGGAAGAGGAAGCCTCCGTTCGAACCTGCCGTTCACTGGGTGTTCGCTGAAGATATCGATGCGTCGTACCAGGAACTGAAGTCGTTAGGTGCGAACATCGTGGATCCTCTGGAAAAAA
>QIAW01000484.1:0-1046 GCA_003225655.1 Acidobacteriota bacterium | reverse complement strand
TGGCTGGCGCGAGTGAAGGGTGCTGTGCCGACGTGCCCTCATGCATATCTTGAAGCTTTAACCGTCATCCAACACAGCATCCGTTTCAATTCACCGAGGAGCGAAACTCTATGAGAAATACCCGCCGTTTCACCATGATGTGTCTTCTGCTTTGCGGAGTGCTGATCCTCGCTGCAACCTCATGGGCGCAGCAGCGCCCGCCGATTCTCGAAAAGATTGCCAAGACCTATGGCCTTGATTCCTTCGGGCAAATTGATGCGATCCGCTACACCTTCAACTTACAGTTCCCCGGGGTGAATGTCTCCCGTTCGTGGGTTTGGGAGCCCAAGACCAACAAGGTTTCCTATGAGGGGAAGGATAAAGACGGTAAGCCGGTCAAGGTTACCTACATGCGCTCCGAGCTTAGCAGCCAACCCGATGCCGTGAAAAACGACGTTGATCCGGGTTTCATCAACGATAATTATTGGCTTCTGTTCCCCTTTCATGCCTACTGGGACACCAGCGCCACCGTGACGGATGGAGGTATGCATAAACTGCCGATGGGGAAGGGGTCTGCCGAGCGGGTCGTGGTGAAATATCCTTCCGAGGCTGGCGGCTACACGCCCGGAGATACTTGGGAGCTCTACGTCGGCCCCGACAACCGAGTCAAGGAATTCATCTACCACCGCGGCGGACCCAAGAAGCCGAGTGCCGTCGTCGCTACATGGGCGGGCTACAAGAAGGCCGGCCCCCTCCTTATCTCAACGGACCATCATGGAACGGCCGACGGCAAGCCGCTGCACCTCTTCCTTTCGGACGTGTCCGTCAAGCTGACGGGGTCAGACACCTGGGTGGACGCGAAATAAGACGAACGCGCAAATAAACAGCGGGTTGGCTTATTTCGGGAATTGATGTCGTTCTTCACGAATCAGCCTACCTGGCAATCACTACGGTAGTGCAGGAACTGCTCAGCTTGGGCAGGTTGCGGGTGGCGGCCATGTGAATCCGCAGCGTCGGGCGTTGCCCGCGACCGGACAGTAGGAGTCAGGCTCTGGACGGGAACCTCT
>QIAW01000482.1 GCA_003225655.1 Acidobacteriota bacterium | reverse complement strand
TTTGGCACTAGATAACGCAAGGATCGCCAGGACCGCCACAAGTTGGCGGTGGGTATGGCCCATCTTGGTTCGTGTGCAAAATGGGGTTTGTGTTCTGTGCTGTTGCTGAAATAGGGCTTGCAATTCCGGCGGTTAGTACTAAAGTTAGGGCGATAGTCGAAATAAGCTTTTTCATGGTGAGTTTCTCCTCTGTGAGAGCTAATTTCTCCCGAAAAGTGGGAAACTTTATAAAAACCTTTAAATTGTGACGATTACGGAATTCGTGAAAAATTTTCCATGTTAAGCCCTACAGAAGACTTCCTAAAAAATACCCTTTCGGTATTCCAGACCATTCTGGAACGGCTGCAGTACCTTCGTTCTCTGCGCGGCGCCAAAGAGGGCAAATACGAGCATTGGGGCATGAACCGGACCTATGGCCCCGAGGTCGTGCAGAAGATGATTGCCGAGGTGCACTCCTATAACTTTCTGGAAGCCCTGCGCACCTCATTGCTGGTTTTGTGGGAAGAGGTTCAGGAAGCGGCCCGCGAACAGAACATGGATACTATGCAATACCTTGACGAGCTGGAAAAAGACGGCTCACTGCTTCCCAAAAACCTGCAGGGCGGATCGGCTAAACACTTGGATTCAGTATTTGCTGCTTTGCGAGAAATTGCTCGAGCTCAGCCGCCCCCACCCCGCCCAGGCTCATAGCGATCCCCACCACTTGCCCCAGCACTTCGGCTTCTTGCGGATGCTTCAGAATACGCGCGGGAACTGGCGACAGCGGATGCGGCTGCAGCACCATCTGGCTTCCCACCAGCGAGCACCAGGAGCAGACAAAGCCTTCGCGCGTTTCCACGAAATAAATAGGACGCTCGTATTCGCTGCGCCAGCCGCCCTCCTGAATGCGATTCTTGCTCTCGTCGATTTGCAAAAAAGAACCGGGCAGAATGAGCGGATACAGCGTCAAATCGTCGGTGCCGACGTATCCGTAGGTATAACTGGTGCGCGCAAATTTGGAGAGAAAATGCAGGGGCACGGTGCCCCACTTCTCGACCATCCTGCCCATGTTGGTGGTTTTGCGCAAGTCGAAGCCGGGATCGAAGCGCAGCGGCATCTCGATCGTCCGCTTCTCTTCGGAGACAGAGAGGATATGGCTCTTGGGAGGATGGGTGACAGAAATATCTTCCGCCAGATTACCCAGCGGGATGTCGAAGACGGAGAGGATTTCATCCACACTCTTGCGATAAAGCAGCGCCAGAGAATACAAACGATAAATGCTGGGAAGCATGCCCTTGGTTTCTATTTCAGAGAGACGGCTGGCGGGAATCGCATATTCCTGATTGTGATATTTTTCTGCAATAATGGCGCTCGCCGACTCCACGTCTTTCAGCGTCAGACCAAGGGATTCGCGTATTGTTCGCAGTTGTTGACCGGGTATCATGGCGCAGAACCTGTGCAGTTTCGACCCCGAATTACGGAAATCGTAACAAGCTTGCGGCCAGGAAGCCAGAAAAGAATGCAAAATTGGTCCGCAGATAATTCCGGTATTCGTAAACCCTGCGTCTCGCATTACGGTAACGGGCAAACGGAGTTAAATCGATTGAAATCCGGGAGCAAAGTGAAACGGCCTGCCGCTCGTAAAACGAACGGCAGGCCGTCGGTAGTCTGTTGGGATTGGCTGAAGACGCTTACCGCGCTCCAAGATCCAAATGCTGTGTTTCTTTGCTTAAAGCGGGCGCGCCTTAAGCCTCAGCCACCTCACTGTATCTACAACTATTACTATCAGAACTTTTATCCATCGGATCCCTCCTTTCCCAGTGTGCCTCTAGCTTAGGATAAGTTTAGAACTTAGTCAATAGACAATAGACATGCGGCACAGCAAGAAAAGTATGGCACAGCCCTAGATTGTGTGGCACAGCCGTCCCCCGGCTGTGCCCTTCGCTGCGCTTCGCGGCGCACAACCCCCGATGCACGCTGTCTCCGCGTTGATGGAAAGCCCTGGATTTCAAGCTGGGAAAAGCTGCCCGCAGCATCCAATATCCGAAACAGCTAGTAGCTAGAAGCTAGCGGCTTCTCAATAACTTCGAGACAAAATCCCGTAATCCCGGCGCATCCTAACTACTGTTCCCTTAAGGAGAAGCTTATGCCTGCCTCTGTCTGGACGGGTTATTTAGCCTTCGGTCTGATCTCCATGCCGGTCCGCCTTTATTCAGGAGCGCGCAGCAACCGCGTGAGCTTCCACATGCTGCACCGCGACGATAACACCCGCATCAAGCAGCAGCTCTACTGCCCCGCCGACAACCGCGTGGTAGAGCGCAGCGAAATTGTGAAAGGCTACGAGTATCGCAAAGGGGCCTACGTGGTGATTGAACCGGAAGAGATCAAGAAAGTCGAGCCCCGAACCGCCAAAGCGATGGAGATACTGGAGTTTGTCAAAGCCGGCGAAATCGATCCTATTTACTTTGATTCCTCCTATTACCTTATGCCCGAAGAGGCAGGAAGGCGTCCCTACGCATTGCTGGCCACCGCGTTGCGCGAATCTGACTACGTTGCCATTGCCAAGCTGGCCATGCACAACCGGGAATATACGGTGTTCCTGCGGCCCTACGAAAAAGGCATCATGCTGCACACCATGTATTACCAGGATGAGCTGAGCCGCATTGAGCAGCTCGCGCCGCCCGATCTGGAAGTGAAAGAGGCCGAACTGAAAGTTGCCCAGCAACTGATCCGTGCTCTGGAGGCCAAATTCGAACCTCGAAAATACCACGACACCTTTGAGGAAAACCTGAAACAACTCATCCAGGCGCGCCTCGAAGGCAAAGAGGTGAGCGAAGTAGAAAAACAACACAAGCCCACACCGGTCATAGATCTCATGGCGGCCCTGAAGCAGAGCCTTTCGAAGATGGAGAAAAAGCCCGCCAAACGCGTAGAGAGAGCGGAAGAAGGATCCAAGATTCACGTGGTCGGCGAAAAACCGCGAGCCCCCAAGTCAAAAAAGAAACGCGCGGCGTGAAGCACTACACTTTTTTATGGCTTGCTGGTATCTCGCCTCTGCTACGTTCCAGCGCCAGAGGCGCGAAAAAGTTAGCCCAGCCCGGAACCTGGATTATTTATTAGGTGCAC
>QIAW01000481.1 GCA_003225655.1 Acidobacteriota bacterium | reverse complement strand
GGAGGAAAATCAAAGGCGCGTGCGCTGCTGAAGTGCGTAAGACCGGTGATGATTACCCAGGCAATCGTCCCCAAAACTCCTATCCAAAGCATTATCGAGACTTTGCTCACCAGGGCAACGCGACGGTAAAGCAGCGCCACGGCGAGAAGGCAGGCGGCGATGGCAATACACGTTGATCCGTTCGCCACAAGGCCTACCTGCAAGGGGCCGAGGAATGGCAGCGTGACGGAAACCGTGCGCTCCACCCAGGCGGGTGAGAGCGCGGGAAACAAGTAGGCTGAATAGAGGGCCAGCCCAATGCATCCGGAGGCGATGGAAAGCGGGGCGCTGAAAGAAAGCTGCCAGATGAAAAGAAACGAAAACAATTTGCCGAATTTCGGTCCGTAAATGTCTTTCAAATAGCGATACGAACCGCCTGAGCCGGGCATAGCAGCCCCGAGTTCTGCCCATACCATGCCGTCGCACATGGCGAGTACGGCGCCGAGAATCCAACCCAGCATCGCCTGCGGCCCCGCCATGGCGCTGATGATAAGCGGAATGGTGATAAATGGGCCCACGCCGATCATGTCAATCATGTTCAGCGCGGTCGCCGGTAAGAGCCCGATATCGCGCCTGAGTTCTGATTTTTCTATCGTCATGGGGTATGTCTTAGCGTTCGTGTCCCGCGGAGAGAAGATTCACATAGAGCCTGATTGCGTCGGGCACGCCCGCGGGAAGCTGGCGGAAAAATGCGTAGCCGGTGTAAATGTAAGTTCCCTTGCCCAGCTTGGCTTGCAATAATCCGCCCTTGAGCGCGATCTCACCGGGATCACCAGAGGCCAACAGCGGTTGGAACTTATCATCCCATTGGCCCATGAAGTTCACGCCGCGCTCCTGGATCCATCCGTCAAAATCGTGAGGGGTAATCTTGTTGGGAAAATTAAAGATCGCACTCTGCGGCGCCAGGATTTCTACCGGCGCTTCCTCCACACTCACCCGCTGGCGGCTGAGCTGCGCAGGATAAGGCGTGTACTTGCCGGCGTTGAATGCATCCACGTCAAAATTATTTTGCACTAACAGGGTCCCGCCCCGGCTCACGAAATCGAGCAGCCGCTGATTGTAGGTGCGCACGTCTTCGCGGGTGTCGTAGGCACGAATGCCAAGAACAATGGTGCCGTAATGGCTTAAATCGCCGTGCGCCAGTTCGTCGCTCGTAATGAGGCGCGCGTCAAGGCCAAGCTGCTGCAACGAAGGCAAGATGTCATCCCCAGCGCCTTCCAGGTAGCCAATCTTCAGATTCTCTGGCAAAGCGGTTTTAACCACGCTGATCTTTTGAACAGCAGGCTGATAGTAATAAAAGGTATCAATGTCGCGGCGGCCAACGATACTGAAACCTTCGCTATATTTTTTGCCCTTGTATTCCAGTTCGGCGCCGATTTGTGTGCGGCTTTCATTCGAAGCCGCTGGTTCGACCTCAAAGCGCGCGGTCCGTTCCTCTCCGGCCTGGTTGAATGTGACTTTCTGAGAGGCGGGCTGCGCCTGCCAGCCGACAGGAACCTGAAGGCGCACCGTGGTCTCCGCAGAAGTAGCAAGCAAATTGTGTATGATTACGTTTTCTTCGATTCCAGTCTTCCTGCCCAGAGGAACCACTTCGGTCGCATGCTGCATGAGCACAGAAAAGGCGGGCACGACCGCAAGATTCGTAGTTTTTCCATCTACTTCAGCAACCGCAGCGCTGTGAATGAAGCCGGCCTTCCCCGAAACTTCGTAGAGAAGATGCGCACCAACCGGTGGAGGCGGAACCGGCAGGGTCTGGTAGCGTGGCTCATCGATGGTAAAGATGTTTTCTTTGTCAGGCTCATTGCGATGCCAATAGGGACGGGTAATTTCCGCGTTGCCGGGTACAGCCACTTGAAATTGAATGCTAGTTGATTCGCCGGGAGCGAGCACCTTCACGAACTTTGAGACAGCTTTCTGCTGCCATCCTAAGGGTAGATCCAAGACAATTTGTTTCACTTGAACTTGGTGCTTACCATTGTTCTGCAACTTGGCTATGAGGGTGGCGGTTTCGCCAGGCACAAGCAACTGCGAGGGCTTATCGCGAGTGACGTGGAAATCAAGACCCAATGCCAGCCGGGTAGCCTCTTCAAGCTGCTGCGATTTTGTTTTGAGGTTCAGCAGCAAGTCTTGTTTGGCAGCTACCGAGAGCGCGGATTGCTCCACTTGTGGAATGATCTGGCTGAGCCTTTCCCCGGCGGCCAGTAAAGGCTCTGGAGCGCGGCCGGCAATTGCCTGATCAAAATCCTGGTCGATTTCTTTTAATGCCGGAAGCAGGAATGGGACTCGTGATTGTTCCTCTCCCAGGCGGCCGGCAAGTCCGGAAAGGCTGGTATCGATGCCGTCGAAAAAATCGTGTTCATGCTCATTCGCACTTAGTTCCCTGGGAAGCGAGGAGGAAACCAATTTGTAAGGCCGATAATTCGGTCCGGGCCGGGCGGGGAAAAAAGATGCGTTCTGCGATTTTTGCTGGCTGTATCCTTCGATCCCAAACTGTGCGTACGAGGTGCCCAGATCGGGATCAGCAACTCCGGTCTCAAAGCGGACGGTGTAGTCTTCTCCGCGGGTGCGGTTGTAGAGTTTTTTCACCTGCCAGGGCAACAGTCCTTCCTTGATTTGCTCGGGAAAGCGCTTAGGATCAGCGGCGGCCTGCACCGCTTCCGGAGTTAGGATGCCGGAGGCCTGATGGTGTCCGTGACCATCGCTGGCGGTGCCTGACCACGCGGAAGCAACCACGTCAGGACGGAACTCGCGAATCAATAACCAAAATCTGCAGCGCGGGAGAAACGCAGTTCCACGCCATAGTAGCGGGCAGATTCGAGCAGTTCGAGCGTCCGCAACACACCCAACTCGTCGAAAAGATTGCTGCCTGTTTTGTTCTGACCGCCGTCGCCGCGGGTCAGCGACATCAACATGACCTCGGCGCCCTTGCCGCGGGATTGAAATGCCAGCATGGCGCCGTCTTCGTCATCGGGATGGGCCGTGGTCTGCAGCAGGCGCGCGGTCGTCTTCAGCTTTCTGAGGGCCTGGTCGAGGCCGCGCGCGCCGGTATCTTGCGGCAGGCGCTCAAGACGCACTTCAACCGGCGCAAGCTGTTGCGAGAGCGCAACACAGGTTAGCAGTAGAAAGAGAAATGTAACTCGGAGACGCCTAGCGTACTTGATCAACCCATGCCTCCCGACATAAGTGCAACCAAACTTTATGCTTAATGAAGTCAAACAATAGAAATTAGACGACCAAAGATCCAGGAAAGAACCACAATTTTAATCGAATAGACCGCGCTGGGAAAGTGATAGGACCGTTTACCAGAACTTAACCGATGATTCACCTCGTCGTAACAATGTTTTCATACATTGGGCTTTCATACATTAGGGCGGCGCTTCCAGGGCACGGTAAAATCTCAAGTACCTGCCCAACGAAAGGTATCGAATACCGAATGCCTAATTGGACGAAGCTAAGAATTGTCATTTGCGCTTACTGCCTGATTGTAATGGCCACAGGTTGCCAGAAATCAACCGAGCGGAGCCAGGAAGCAAGCATGATGGCAGCTCCGATCGCAACTCCTGCCGCCACCGCGAATGTAACGTCGACAAACAATTCCGATCCGGTATTTGCCGGCGCGGGTGATGTGGCCAGTTGTGACGATCTGGCCGGGGCCAAGGCCACCGCCAAGCTGCTTGATTCCATCCCTGGCACTATCTTTGTTGCGGGTGATCTTGCTTACCCGGATGGGTCAGCG
>QIAW01000072.1:3708-4236 GCA_003225655.1 Acidobacteriota bacterium | reverse complement strand
GGAGTAAACGCGGGTGCGCGATTCGACAACCCGTGTCATGAAGATCTGCGGCTGGGGCAGGCGCACACGGACATCTTTCCCCTCGATGCTGATGTCCCCCCCGCGGAGCCTGGAGAAATCAATGCCGGCGACAACCTGTCCGTGCACCAGCATCAGCAGGCGATCGCCGGTGAGGAAGTCGGGAAGGATGGGATTATCTTTCTCTCCGGAGACGATCTTATCCATGGTGTAAACCACGGTCTCCAGCCTTTGAAGCTGCTGGATACGGTCCACCACCGTCGGTTGGCTGGCAATGGGCGTGCTTCGTCCTGCAATCAGCGACCACAACCGCTCCAGCGGGCCCGACTCCGCCCGCATCAGCACAAACGCAAACATCACAGCCGCGATGGCCCCCAGCAGCAGGCCCAGCAGCAGAGGCAAAGCCCGGGCGCGCGGGCCCGAGCTGGCTGGCCGTTCAGTTGTAGTCGGTGCAGGCATAGATGCCTATTCTAAGTTCGGCCGCCGCAGCTTTCATAAAAATGTTTTGTC
>QIAW01000072.1:0-3684 GCA_003225655.1 Acidobacteriota bacterium | reverse complement strand
CGTCGGGCAAGCGCGTTACTTTTTTCGTGGTCTGCGCACCAGCTCTCCCTGGCAATTAGGACAAACGCAGTTCATCGTCTTTGCACACTTCTCGCAGAACGTACACTCATAGCTACAGATGAACGCAATGCCATCCGCAAACAGTGCAACACCGCACTTCTCGCATTTTGTTCTGAGCTCCAGGGACATCGGCCTATGTTACATCGGGCTATGTTACAACGCGCCCACCGGGACTGACATTTGTCATGTGCGATTGATGACACCAGGCACTGGTTTCCCTTCGTCGCTGCCTTAATATTGACAGCGAAAGATCAGTGCAAGAGATTAAGAGCAAGCCCCTTAAAAGTCGTATTTTTACAAGCGCAGGCGGGTGGAAATCTCTGACAATGTGTCTGTAAAATGGTCTTACACAGAGTGCGCCGAGTAGATTGCTGCTTATGAACGGCTGGTCCGATTGCAAACGGCCGTTCATTGAAACTTAACATTGCGGTGCTATGGTTTGGAATCAACAGCCCGCATTTTCGTAATCAAACACGCTCACACGGGTGAGCGCTGTGCGTCTGAGGAAATCATGAGTGATTTGAAAGCCGAGCTGGCGTCCCTTCGCATTGACCGGGAATCGAAGCCACGCTCGTCCTGGCGATGGCTGGCCTACGTTGTGCTTTTTATCTTGATTGCCGGCGCGCTGGGCTTTTACCTCATCCCGGGCAGCAGCCTGACTGCCGCTGAAGTTGAGACCGTGCGTCCCACGGTGCAGAATTTCAGCCAGGCGATTGCGGGCCGCCAAGATTCAAGGACGTCTCGCTGAACTGAGGGTGGAAGAAGGCAGCCATGTGCGCGAGGGAGACATCATCGCTCGCCTTGACAGTGCCGACTACCAGGCGCAAATGGATGTCGCCCGCGCCCAGGTGCAGCACGCCGAAGCCGACCTTGCCGAGCAGCAGCGGCAACAGCGGATTACTCAGAACCTTGCCCAGGCGCATGTCGTCTCACAAGATCAACTGGACGCCGCCTCCAGCCGCGTTCGCCTGGCTGAAGCCGCATTGTCCCAGAGTCGCGCCAGCCTCGCTGTGAGTGAGGCCAACTATCAGAACACCTTGATCCGCGCGCCTTTTTCCGGAGTTGTAGTTAAGAAAATGGCCGAGGTGGGCGAGAGTGTGGCGCCCATTCCTCCGGGGGTGAATATCTCCACGGCTTCGGGAGCCATTGTGGCGCTGGCCGACATGGCCACTCTTGAAGTCGAGGTCGACGTGAGCGAGTCCAACGTCGCCAGGCTTCAGCCAAATCAGCCGGCCGAGGTTTCGGTTGAGGCTTTCCCCGACCGCAGCTATCACGCGGTGCTGCGACAGGTGATACCGACAGCAGACCGTACGAAGGCGACGGTCATGGTGAAGGTCACCATTCTGGATAAAGATAAAGATCTGAAGCCTGAGATGACGGCCAAGGCAACATTTTTTGAACCGGCGAAGAAGAGCACAGCTCCGCTTGATTCCAGCAAGCCCATCGTCAGCGTGCCCAAGGATGCCATCACCACGCGCGCGGGCAAGAGCGTGGTCTTTGAGGTCCGGGACGGAAAAAAGGTTTACGAATTACCCATAACTGCTGGGATCGAGAACCAGGATCAGGTTGTAATCAAACAGGGACTGGCAGGCTCTGAGACGCTGGTGCTCCACCCCTCAGACAAACTCAAAGAAGGCGACGTTGTAAAGATCAAAAGCTAAGCAACCGATTTAGGAGATTCTATGGCAACGATGACGAGCGAAGTAGTAACCCGCACCACCACCGCGGTCAACGTGCAGAACGTTCGCAAGGTGTACCACCGTGACAGCCTGGAGATTGTTGTTCTCGACGGCATAAACCTTGATGTTCCCGAAGGTGAATTCGTGGCTCTGATGGGGCCCTCCGGTTCGGGCAAGACCACCCTGCTCAACCTGATTGCGGGCATTGATCGTCCCACTTCGGGAACGGTCATTGTGGCTAATACGAATGTTGCCACGCTCTCCGAAGGCGCGTTGGCAAAATGGCGCAGCCGCAACGTGGGCTTTATCTTTCAGTTTTACAATCTCATTCCAGTTCTTACCGCCATGGAAAACGTAGCGCTGCCGCTGATGCTCTCTCCTCTTTCCGGGAAACAGCGCAAAGAGAGGGCCTTGACCGCCCTGAAGATCGTAGGGTTGGCCGACCGTTCCCAACACTACCCCAAGCAGCTCTCCGGCGGACAGGAGCAGCGGGTCGCCATCGCCCGCGCGATTGTCACTGATCCCCAGGTGCTGGTGGCCGACGAGCCTACCGGCGATCTCGACGCCAAGAGCGCGGAAGAGATTCTGAATCTGATGCAGACGCTCAACCAGGAATTCAAAAAGACCATTGTGATGGTCACCCACGATCCACGCGCCGCCCAGCGGGCGCATTCCCAGAAGCACCTTGAAAAAGGCGTGCTTCTCAAGGACTGAATATGAAATTCGTACCGTTTATCCTGAAGCACCTCAAGCGGAACTGGATCCGCACCACCAGCACCGTGCTGGCCATGGCGGTGTGTATCTTCCTCTTCTGCACGCTGCAAACTCTGATCGCTGCGGTGACCTGGAATCTGAAGAGTTCCGGCGCCTCGCGGCTGAACACACGGCACAATGTCAGTTTGGTCTTCAATATGCCTAATTCCTACGAGGCACGCATTGCCGCGCTCCCCGGGGTGAAGCGGGTTGCTGCCGCCAACTGGTTTGGAGGTCAGCGCGATATCAACAAGCCTCGCGACTTCTTCCCCAACATGGCCGTGGAAGCGGAGAATTTCCTGGCGATGTATCCCGAATATCTTCTGACGCCAGAGCAGAAGCAGAGATTTTTTAACGACCTGCGCGGATGCATTGTGGGCAAGTCAACGGCGGAAAAATTCCACTGGAAGGAAGGAGATACCATTCAACTGGAAAGCATTATCCCTCCTTATCGTGTAGGCAAGCCGTTCGAGTTCGTGATCGATGCTATTTACGATACTGATCAGGTTCACTATCCGGGTACGAATGATAGTGCCATGTTCTTCCATTACAAATATCTCGACGAGGCAGCCAAGGGCCTCGGAAGGCATGTAGGCGTGGGCATGTACCGTGTTGAGATTAATGATCCCAAACAGGCTGGCGCCATCAGCAAGGCCATTGATGCCCTCTTCGAGAACAGCGACACCCAGACGCACACTGAAACCGAACAAGCCTTCCGTGCCGGTTTTATTTCGCTGGCCGGAAATCTTGCTCTTCTGTTGAACGGAATTGGTGTGGCGGTGATGTTTACCATTCTTCTGGTTACGGCAAACACCATGAGCATGGCGATACGCGAGCGCCGCACCGAGATCGCCGTCCTTAAGACTCTCGGTTACCCCAGCGGATTGGTTATGGCTTTGGTGCTGGGTGAAGCTCTCGTCATGGGCGCTCTCGGTGGTGCGGTGGGAATCGTGTTGGGCCGCGGCATGATCAAGGCGTTGCCCCACATTCCTTTCATTGGCGATGCCGTGGCTGGATTTCCCAACCTCGGCTTGTCGTTTTCAGTTGGCAGCCTGGGCATGGGTGTTGCTGTGTTTCTTGGTCTGGCTGCAGGTTTCATTCCGGCCTTTCTTGCGTACCGAGCAAGGGTCACAGAGTTGTTGAGGCAGGTTTAAAATGGCGCTTCCTATCACTTACAACATTCGCAATCTGT
>QIAW01000480.1:3183-4304 GCA_003225655.1 Acidobacteriota bacterium | reverse complement strand
TGGTATGCAGCTCTGCTTTGCCCGGCGTGTCGTGCTTGCCACCAATGACCTTGTAATTGCGGCCCTCTCCGGGAACGAGGGTGGCGCCTTTGTCGAACGCTGCTTTGACGTCGGCACTGGAGAAGTACCGCACTTCCTCAGTCACCGACGGGGTGGGCGTTGCCGCCGGGGCAGGCGCCTTTGCCTTTTTATCCTTTGCACTGGCCATGGCTCCCAGGCTGAAGACAGCGAGCATAATCGCAATAATTTCAAAACGGAACTTTTTCATATCAGGTATTCCTCCGGGTAGAAAGCGAGCGCGCTCGGCCGTTCCAGTCAAGGCGCAGGCGTGATTGTTGTACGAATCGTTTTCAATTGTACTTACCGGAGATAAAAGAAGAAACTCTCCGGACTGCAGGGCCGCGTCTGCGCGGGTTTGAAAGTGATGGCGATTTCCGCCAAAGCTGTCCGTGGCCTCAGCGCTCCGTCAGCGTGGTCTGCAGGAAATTGGCGATGGATTGCGTCAGCTTGGGCGGATAGTCGGTTTTGGCCATGGCCAGCGCCTGCTTTCTCATCAAGCGATGCCCTCCGATGCGATGGAGATGATAGAAACGAGTTTGTCCACGAAGTGCATGTTCCGGAAGTATGGAACAGCCAAACCCTGATTCCACCAGACGCTTGATGGCCTCAGTATCGTCGGCTTCCATGATCACATGCGGGGTGAGGCCGATCTCGTCGAAAAAGTGGTCGATGACCGACCGCATATTGCTTCGCTTGGGATAGAGAAGAAAAGGAACGCTGGCCAATTCCGATGGCCGAATGGTAGAAATGTGCCCGCCACGCACGCGGGTCGCAGAAGGGCGCACAAAAAGCAGCTCTTCTTCGAACAACGGGATGACCCTGATATTCTCTTCGGGGAATGGAAGCGAAATCAGCCCAAGATCGAACCGCCGGTCTACCACGCCATGGACAATTTCTTCGGTGACCCCCACAGAAACCCGGATCTCAGTCTTGGGATACTGCTTACGCAACAGGCGAAGAGGGCGGCCCAGGCGGTAAATCAGCGTTGTGACCCCAGTAGCAAAAATGAAAGGACGGCTATCCGTAGATGGATCGTTCTCGAAGTCATGCTGCAACTGGAC
>QIAW01000480.1:0-3000 GCA_003225655.1 Acidobacteriota bacterium | reverse complement strand
TTATTTCTCCCCACCATCATCTCACATGCCTGCGAATCCGGGTGACCATCCGAAACCCTGGCTGCTACCGTTGGATGCAGCAGCACCCGACCTGCTGGGAAACTATACCTGAGACCATCCGCTTGTAGTACCAATCGTTAAGTCCTGCTAAATAAAACTTTTAGTTATTCAGGCTTGACTCTCTAGACAACAGTACCTATGGTGCCTCAGGTAGCCATAAACATCCGGTCATGAATACGCAGATGCTGGGGCACCGACCCTTCTAAATACTCATTCGGGAACACCACATGTTCCTGGAATTTCCAGATACGAAAGGAACCTTTACAGAGAGTAAGTACTAAAGGGGAAAAGGTATGAAAAAAAATATGTTAAAAAACATCACTCTAGTTTTGCTGGGTCTTTTGCTGGTGCCCGTACTTTCGCATGGGCAGGGTTTTGGCAGCCTCGTCGGTACTGTCACCGACAATTCGGGATCTGTCATCGTTTCCGCTAAAGTCACAGCGACACAGGTGGGCACGAACCTCGCGCGCAACGTGACTACCGATTCCAATGGCTACTATGTAATTCCCACCTTGCGTCCCGCTCAATATAACCTGAGCGTTGCGGCTGCTGGCTTTCATACCTTCAGCCAGAAAGATATCACGCTGCTCGCGGACCAGACTCTTAGCGTCAATGTCGAAATGAAGGTGGGCGCAACCAGCGAAACAGTCGAGGTCACGGCGCAACCCGTACAGGTCAATGTGGCTGACGGCACAACAAGTCAAGTCATCGACCGCTCGCGCATCTCCAACTTGCCCTTGAATGGCCGTAATGCCGCACAACTTACGTTGTTGGTGCCTGGCGCTGTCGGCATTCCCGGCGCAACCAATCCTACCTCGGCCTCAGGCGGAGGCGCTATCCAAGGCCAGACCAAGACTTATCCCGGCGCTATCACGGTCTCTACCAATGGCTCACGGCAGAATTGGTTGAGCTATCAGCTCGATGGCGGAAATAACATTGACGAATACACGAACGTAAACCAGCCATTTCCTTTTCCCGACGCCCTGCAGGAATTCAGCGTACAAAGCAGCAACTACAGCGCGCAGTACGGCCAGAGCGCGGGCGGCGTGGTGAATATTGTCACCCGTTCGGGCGGCAACCAGTTCCACGGCGATGTGTTTGAGTTTGTGCGCAATCCAGTCTTCAACGCCCAAAATTTCTTTTCCACAGCCATCGCCCAGGACGTATTCAAACGCAACCAGTTTGGTGGCACGGTTGGCGGGCCGATCATCCATGACAAAACATTCTTCTTCTTCGGCTATCAGGGGACGAGGAACCGGAACATTTCAGCCTTCAAAGCCATCCTGCCAACAGCGGCGCAATTGAACAGCGGTGATTTTTCGTCGATTTGCAAAACTGGTTTTACCGCCGGTGTTTGCAATGATAGGGACGCGAACAACAAGATTATTAACCAGCTCAAGGCCCCTAACGGAACTAATTATTTGAATAACCAAATTCCGGTTGGTACCTACGATGCGGCGTCTTTGGCTTTGGTCCGCAATTTCCTGCCCATGGCCCAGGCAGATCCCAACAGTGGTTCTGTTACGGTGGGCCGCCCGCTGGCCCAGAATTTCAACGAATACTTGGCCCGTCTTGACCATGCCTTCACCGCAAAAGACCAGTTCACGTTTCGTCATTACTACGCGCAATTTAACGCGCCAGCCGTCTTCAACCCGGCTGACATTCTGACCTACATAGACCAGGCCAGCATTCTTTCGCAAAACTTTCTGGTCAACGAGACCCATATTTTCAACAGCAATGTGCTGAATGAATTCCACTTCAGCTATTCGCGCGAGTCGGCAACGCGCGGTCCGGCGGCCAACGCGATCAGTGTGCGGGACTTGAACGTAACTATTCCATTCCAGCCTGCGCAGAAGGCAATTCAGTCTATCAACGTAAGCAATTTCTTCAGCTTTGGTGATAACCCGAACGGCAAGTTCATCCGCAACAACTATTCCTTCAACAACAACACAAGCTGGATCATGGGAAGACATACCTTCCATTTCGGCGGAAACGTTGAGCTCAGCCAGGTCCTGATCAGGAACCTCTTCCGGCAGCCGGGGCTGTTTACCTTCTCCGGCGACAACAGCGGCAATGCCATGGCGGATTTCCTCCTGGGTTGGACCAGGACATTCCAGCAAGGCTTCGGGGAATTCAAGGACAATCGCAACACCTTCCCTGGGCTTTATATCCAGGATGACATCAAGGTGACCCGGCGCTTGACCCTGAACCTCGGGTTGCGCTGGGAGGCGCTGCTGCCCTGGAAAGAAGGTCAGAACCGCATCGAGCAGTTCCGTTCTGATGCAGCCCTGGCCGGCACAAAGTCGACCGTATTTCCCAATGCTCCCGCCGGCCTGTTCTTCGTGGGCGATCCCGGCGTGAATCCCCATACCGGCACCACGGGCAGCTACAACAACTTTGCTCCCCGCGTTGGCTTTGCCTACGACGTGACCGGTGACGGAAGGACCAGCATCCGTGGCGGCGCGGGAATCTTCTACGGCACCCGCCAGGAAGGCATCATCAACAACCGCTTCGTGGACGTTACTCCCTTCAGTCCACAGCTTTCGCTGAGCAGTGCAAATTCAGCAGCAACCAGGCCTGGCTCGTTCAGCGATCCACTCTGCGGCGGGCCCACGACTCAGGCGACTTTTGGCTGCCTGCAAACAGTCAGTCCGTTTCCTTCTCCATTTCCTCCGCCTTCCACCATTACTTTTGAAAAGGCAGTGCTTGCCGTAACTTGGGACCCAAGCCGCAAGCTATTGGCCCCGACTGTGTACAACTGGAACTTGCAGGTTGAACACGAAATGCCCTGGGGTGTGCTGGCACGGGCGGCTTATGTCGGTTCCCATACCAGTCATATCCGCGAAACGGCCGAGCTGCATCCGGCCGTCAGCGGCACTCGCATCTTCAAGACTGTTCTCAATAGCACAGTAGGTTATGGAAGCATTTCCATGGCTGACT
>QIAW01000071.1 GCA_003225655.1 Acidobacteriota bacterium | reverse complement strand
TTGTAACAGCTTCCGCCGTCGATGCAGCCGGCAACACCGCGACTGGAACTTTCAAAGTCACGGTACGCGACAGCACGCCACCCACGCTCACACTTCCCTCAGACGCGATGCTGGAAGCGACGAGGCCGGCGGGTGCGGTCGCGACTTTCACGGCCAGCGCTCACGACATCGTGAGCGGAGATGTGCCCGTGACCTTCAGCATCGCCTCGGGCAGCACATTCCCGCTGGGCACGACAGTTGTAACAGCTTCCGCCGTGGATGCAGCCGGCAACACCGCAACTGGAACTTTCAAAATCACAGTCCGCGACACCACGCCACCCACGCTGCTGTTGCCGGTTGATCTCGTGCTCGAGGCCACCAGCCCTGCTGGTGCTGTAGCCACGTTCACAGCCGACGCCCACGACATCGTCAGCGGAGACCTGCCGGTGAGCTTCAGCATCGCCTCAGGCAGCGTCTTCCCTCTGGGCACTACGGTCGTGACCGCGTCTGCTGTGGATGGCACCGGCAACACCGCGACTGGAACTTTCAAAATCACAGTCCGGGACACGACAGCCCCGCAGATCGTGAAGCTCACCGCTTCACCCAGCAGCCTGTGGCCACCCAATCACCGCCTGGTTCCGGTTGTGCTTACCGCGATGGTGACCGACGCCGCCGACCCGGCGCCCAAGACCCACATCATCTCAGTCAGCAGCAACGAGCCGGCCGATGAAGATGAGGACGAACGCGAGCGGGCACGCGGCGATCACGACCGCGACGACCGCCCGCCAGGGCCGGATTGGATCATCACCGGCGACCTGACCCTCAAGTTGAGGGCCGAGCATGGCAATCGGCACTCCCGGCGGATCTACATAATCACCGTCGAGAGCCGGGACGCCGCAGGCAACGCCAGCACAAAGACGGTCACATTGGCGGTGCAGCCGCGAGAAGATAGAGACGACGAATAAAGATCGACAAACAAAACAGCGCACTGAGTACCCCGTTACTCGGGTACTCAGTGCTCGATTCCCAAAGCCTCAATCTCGACCCGCTGGCTCGCTGCGGCCAAGGCGGGAATCCCAATTGAGCACTATTCCCGCATTGGAAATAACTTCGCCTAAAAGGCCGGCATTCTGATAGAAACGGTTGGTTGATTTCCGGCACTACACTACAATACGAACGACCATTTCCCGGTTATCAATCGTTAGGAGCTAAGAATGAAACCCGAAGCAAAGTCATTATTGTATGTGGCAATTGCCGGCGCCGTGGGAGGTTTCACCAGTTGGTTGCTGCAGTGGCTCGCCGGGTTAGCGCCGTTCCAAAAACCGGCTTCCGAAGGAATTCCTGCACTGATTGTCGTAGGCGGTGTAGCCGCGGTATTTGGGGTATATCTGCTTGCCAATTCCAATATCCGCGAGCTGCCCCATACTTTGGCCTTTGCCCTGCTGTGCGGCGTGTTCTGGCAGCCGATCTTCGACGCGGCCAAACTCTACGTTCAGCACTCCACAACCCAGCACCAGGCTTCGCAACAGCAAAGTCAGACCCAGGACCTTGCAGCCGCGGTTGCGGGCGGCGATGAGGCGGCAGTGAAAAACAAACTTGACGACACCACCAACGCAACTACAGATGTCCTCTCGAAGTTACCCACAGAGCAGGATGCCGACCTGAAGCGGAAGGTGGTAGAGCAATCCAATCAGGCGGTGGAGATGGTGGGCAAAGGGGCGGACAAAGCCCCGGAGGCAACCGTCGCAAACCTGCAGAAGATCGGTGAGAGTGCTGTGCAGAGCGGCCAGCCAGAGGTGGCCAGCAATGTCCTGGCAAAACTGAATACCCTTAAAGCACAGAACCCGGCCATAGGCCCGGCGGCAGACAAAGCCAGCGATAAAATCGTCAAGAGCGCACAAATAAAGCTCGGCCCATTGGGCAGTGCCATAAGATCGGCGCGGTGAACAAGAAGAGAGTCTCCTACCATACTTCTGACTGGAACAAACTGATCGCCAGAAACCTGATTACAGGTGCGAGTGGCCCCATTGGCTCATCCCTCGCTCTCCTCCTGATGGCCCTGCTCCACCCAAGCTCATTCTTCTCGACCAAAAGGCAACCTGTACTTCCTTGATTAAAGATTTAATCCTAATGCAACGTTAGTGCGGTATCTTTGCTAAGGTCAGGGATGAAGCGAAGAATCACAATTGTGACCAGTTCACGTGCCGACTATTCCCATCTGTACTGGGTCTTTCGGGAGCTTGCCAAGCAGCCAAATGTTGAGCTTGCCGTGGTCGCCATGGGATCGCACCTCTCTCCCGAATTCGGCAATACTTTGAGTAACATCGCCCAAGATGGTTTTCACACCGAGAATATCGAATGTCTATTGAGCTCCGATAGCGATGTGGGGATGGCTAAAACGATCGGCCTGGCAACTCTTGGTTTGGCCGATCATTTTGCCAGACTTCGCCCGGAACTGCTTCTCTTGATTGCCGACCGTTATGAAATGCTGGCTCCGGCGTCTGTTGCTTTGGCCTTGCGTATTCCTATTGCACATATTGAAGGCGGTGACGTTAGTCTGGGGGCGATAGACGATGCCGTGCGAAATGCCCTCACCAAATTAAGCCACATACATTTGACAACGACTGAAAGTTCAAGAAGAAGGGTCATTAATATGGGCGAAGAGGCGTGGCGGGTGCATGCCGTGGGCAGTCCGTCGCTGGACCACCTTACCAAGGGAGTTCTGCTCACCCGTGAAGAAGTGGAGAACCAACTAAGAATTCCTCTCAACGGCAGCACTGTCGCAATCATTTACCATCCCGTTACCATCTCGCGAGATACGGTTTGCGAAGCGGCTGAGCTTTTTGCGGCTTTGCAGCGGCTTCCCCATAGGCTGTTGTTCATCAGCCCCAATGCAGACGCCGGCAGCCGTGAACTTCTGCAACGAATTCACGGTTTCATTGGCTTACGGACGAATGACCGATTCATTACTAACATAGACCACTGCACATATTTGAGTTTGCTGCAATTTCTCGCTGCCCTGGTTGGCAATTCCAGCAGCGGAATCATGGAAGCGGCATCATTCAAGCTTCCTGTGGTCAATGTTGGCATACGCCAAAAAGGCCGTGAGCGCGGCGCCAATGTTCTGGATTGCGCCGCGAACCGAGACGAGATCGAAAGAGCAATTCATGTTGCGCTTTCCAGCAATTTCCGCGCTTCCTTGCACGATATAAAGAATCCTTATGGCGACGGACATTCCTCCGAAAAGATTGCTCAAATCCTCTCGACAATCCCCTTATCGGAATCGCTCCTGATAAAAGAACCGGCGCCAATCTGTTCCAGGTGAATAACATGAAAATACCTCTCGCAAAGCCGGAAATTCTGGAATCGGATATTGCCGCCGTTGTTGAAGTTTTGCGCTCTCCGTACCTGAGCCAGGGTCCCGTCCTGCATGCATTCGAAGAGGCGCTGGCCGCGTACCTCGGAGTCGCGCATACGATAGTTGTAAATTCCGGTACCAGTGCTCTTCATCTCGCCTTGCGCACCCTCGGGATCAAAGAGGGGGATGAGGTGATTTTGCCTTCCTTCAGCTTTATGGCAGTCACAAATGCGGTCCTGAACGAAAAAGCAATACCGGTGTTTGTAGACATCTGTCCTAATACATTCAATATTGACCCCGCTAAACTCGCGACGGCTCTCAGCGCAAAAACCAGGGCCATCATCATGGTCCACAGTTTTGGCTATCCCGCTCAGACCCATAAGATTATTGATTTTGCCAGGCGACACTCCCTTCAAGTGATTGAGGACGCCTGTGAGGCAATCGGAACGGAGATCAACGGCAGAAAAGCCGGTACGCTGGGAGACATTGGAATTTTTGCTTTTTATCCGAATAAGCAGATGACCACGGGCGAAGGTGGAGCACTGGTCACGTATTCCGCAATGACCGCTGAGGCCCTTCGACGCCTGCGCAATCAGGGGCGGCAGTCTTCGCCGGAATGGTTCCAGCACATCGAAGTTGGATACAGCTACAGGCTTTCGGACATAAACTGCGCACTTGGCCTGCAACAGCTTTCCAGAATTGAGCAGGTTCTAAGCCGCCGTGAGGCGCTCGCGAGAAGTTACGAGGAGAGACTCAAAAGGAATGGGAACCTTACGCTTTACACCAAAGAATCAAAGAATGACCGGATTAGCTGGTTCACCTATCCAGTGCTGCTCGCAGAGAATTTTCATCAACGGGACCGTGACCAGGTATGGGTAAACTTGAAGCAGGCAGGAATTGAGTGCGGACGATACTTCCCTCCTGCCCATTTGCAGCCTGTCATGCACACTGTTCCTTTCCGGTGCGGGGACCTTTCCGAAACTGTTTCCATTGCCGGAAGGTTGCTCTGCCTTCCTTTCTTCAATTCCCTGGAGGAAAATCAAATTGAATGCGTGTGCGCGGCCCTCAGTGAATCGCTGTCCCATCGGATTTCATCCAAGAGTTTGAGTCACGCCACGAGTTGATACAGCAGATTTCCGAAGAACGGCAACTTACACTCGAGTCCATTCTGGTAATTGATCACCCACTTCTTTGTGATCTTGAGTCCTGAGCTGCAGAACAGGTCATTCAGTTCTGCCTGGGTAAATACATGGCCACGAGTGCGTACATAGTTGTTACCCATGCGCCAGCAGACGATCACGTCCCCGTTTTTCTCCGACTGGAAGACAAGATCGTGCGCCATTCGTAACAGAGTTTTTGTCCCGCCGTAAGCCGCAGCGTTGTAACGATGGTTCACGTCAAGGAAGATCGCTCCGGAAGGGCGCAGGAGCGCCCGCAACCGTGAAAGCACGAACGATCTTTCCTGATTGTCTTGCAGGTGGCCGAGCACATTCCATAAGCAAGTAATGGCGTCAAATTGAGGCGCTGTTTCCGGAATCTCCGCGGCCCGGCAAGGCCAATATTCCACCTCTTGCTCTTGATGACATTGGCCACGCATGTGCGCACTTGGCTCCACCAGGACCAATCTTGTAATGTTGGCCGCTTCGGCAATCTTCAAAGTGCGGCTCCCGTCTCCGGCGCCTACATCCAGCAAAGATTTGGCGCCTTGCATATGAGCAATCACAATTTCTTCAATTTTTCTTAGATACTGCCGTCTGCTCTCCAGCAACGACTTGTAGCAGGAGGCCAGGGCATCGTATGCCACTACAGGATCGACGACGCTGGATTCTTTGCCTATGTACAAGGGCATGGCTGTGTGGCGCGGGCATTCAGATTATAAGAAACCGTTGCGTAGGTAAAGGAAGCCTTTTACCTGCCTATTCAGGGTTCCTCAGAATGCACGTTCAACATCAGTACAAAAGTTTACGGTGAAACCTCCAGAATGCGGCTGGCTGTGACCAGGCTGTTCCTCCCGGGCAAACAGCCAACCGTGGCCGTGATGGATTGTACTTATCGCAGGCCTTCTGGATTGCTTTCGGCATTGTCGCTGGCTTCGGCGGCAATTCTTATCTCCGCATTATCGTCAGAGACACGACTTCTACCACAACAGGTATGAGACCGAGTTTTACAGAGCCAAACTACAATGGGCGCTTACCCATCATGTAGGCGTTCAGCCGCATGAACCAACCTGCCTCCATGTTGTACCAGGGCCAGGGGAAGCCGGTCGCCACATACTTACTTTGAATGCTGTTGATGTAAGTATTCACGCGGTTCGTATCACCCATCACAGCGGCTGCATCGGCGATCATCACCCAGGGAAACGAATCCTGGGCGTTAAACGACAAAGTCGGCCACCCTGGCCAGGCTGCATTGAACTTGCTGTAGACCTGGACCGAGCGGGCGTCGTTGGGCGCGATCACGCCTTGCATTACGGGGAAAAGTTGGCTGGTGGCGTCCGCATACCACACCGAGTAGTTGGGTGCAGCCAAGTTGCCCACGCCATCTTTGTATACTGCCCACGAGCCATTCATCCACATGCCATTTATTCCCTGCAACATGAGGTCTGCCTTAGCGTTGTAGTACTGGGCCTTGGCGGTGTCGCCAAAGGCATTCTGGAAAATAAGCGCCAGATCTCTCAGGCCCCGATACGCCTCGCAGTTATCCATCAGATACTTGATCTGATAGTCTGGCTTGGCCCAGGTAAGACCGTCGCTCTGCTGCGTCTGTACGATCACGCCGCCGATCGCATCCAGTTGATAGCTGAGGGTTCGTACGTAGGACTGCGCGCCTGCGTCGCCCGTGCTGTAATATGCCCAGGCAAGCGAGAGAAATGTGGCAGCGTATGAGTCGGTCGAATCCGCATCATTGTGCGAGGCTGCAGTTCCGTTATTGTAATCGTAGTCGTACGTCGTGCCGTAGAGCCCCCACTTATCCGGCCAGTTCAGGTGAGTGATGTACCACTCCATCCATTTCTGTACAATCACATAGCTGCCGGGGTCTTTCGTCAACCCGATTGCCGCCAGATTGCTGTAATAGGGATTGATCTGGGAGGACCCATAGAGAATGGCTCCATCGGGCGCCATGGAGTTGGCGGCCATCCATTTCGCCGTGGCTGTGAGGTTGTTCTGGTACGGCCCTGGTGTTGGATTGGGAGAGCCCACGGTGATCACAAGCGAATCCTTATATACTGCGCCTGTATTGTCCCACGCCTGGACCACCACTGAGTGTCCGCCGGCATTCATGTTGACGGCGGTATTTAGGTTTTGCGCATTCACTACGTATACGCTCGAGCTATCCACATAAATGCGCATGGCTGTGATCACACGTCCGGAAGCCGGAGTTGCCGAAGCCACAATGCCGACTGGCGACGCCACCGTTGCGCCATTCGCGGGTGAAGACACGGCAATGCCCCCATTCGTCGGAGCCGGATTGCCTACATTAATGTTTAGCGAACTGGTAAAGGACTGTCCAATTGAATTCCACGCCACTACCACCGCGGAGTGCCCGCCCGACGGCAGCGCAAGATTGGTGTTTAGACTGTTCGTGTAGACCGTATACATGCTTTGGTTGTCGACATAAATCCGCATCGCGGTAACCGGATGGCCGCCTCCATTGGCCGTCGCCGCAAAGCGTACGGGAGAACTTACATTCGCGCCTGCCGCCGGAGAGCTTACAGAGACTGTCTGCGCAAAACTAATAGTAGAAAATGATAAGAATGCGATCAAAAGCAGAATAATGTTCTTCAAATTATGACTCCTGGAGTTTCTTTTCGATCAGGAGCCAAGGTAAAGAAGCATCTACTCTGGCTAAATCAGGAGAGCACTTAAATCACACGACCAAATGGGCCTAGTCTTCCTATGTACTGATTCCCTTAGAAAGGTTAGGGGGAAAGGCTTATAGCAAACATCGGGAAGACACACTAACGCACGAAGAGAACCTGGGATAAATCAGAATTCTTTAATCGAAATGCCTTAGATTTGAGGCGCCAGGGAAATTCACGGCGGGAAAAATGTTCCTACAACAAAGGGAACTCAAGCCACAAGGCTGCTCTTCGACTTCCAACTCATGCCCCAGGAATAAAGGCTTACAAAGATCAGCACATCCAGGGATGGACCAAATGCAAAATAGAGCAGTGGCATGAACAAGATGGATTTTCGCAGGATATAGACGTGAAGCATATATTGCAAAGGAACGAACGCGATGAGATAACCGGCGCTGATCACCGTCAGCGCCAGTCTTTTGAGCAGGCTGAAATCCAGGAGGTAATAAGTGAATCCCAGAATCAACGGCAAGAGACCGATCAGAATGGTTCCAAAGAAAAGCATGCTCAGCGTGTAACTGGTCAGATCATGAGGGAAACGCGCAGCCGCAAAGACAAAGTAGACCAGTGACGTCCCCTGCAGAAAAACAAGAAACCGCAGAAGATAAATCCAAGGGACCATTTCCTCCGACATGAAGTAGGTGATCGCGAATACCAGCACAGTGACCACCGCCGTAATCCACCAGGTGTGCGGGTCAGGAGGCCCGGCGGAAGCATTTAAGTAAGGAAGAGCGAAGTGGATGCGCGCACCCCATTGCTGCGGCGCCATGACCACACTGCCTTCCAATTGCAGCGCCTTCGTCCAGTACACGAAGACCCGTCCCCACAGGCTACCCACCCAAGGCAGTATTCGGATCCAGCATAGGCTCAAAATCACGGTCAGGCACACGCAAGCAACCACATCCTTGGTTCCAACATGCAGGCGCGCGAACGCGCGGTGTGGCGTAATCAATCCCCCTCTCCAACCCCGCTGCTTTCCGCCTTTGATGCTGAACGATGATAGCTGCGGCTCCGAGCGGCGTATGCTCAAGGATCTAAAACTCGAAGAAGAGGCCAAGTGTCCCCCCGTTGCGCCGGAAGGCGATATTACTCTCATGCTCGTAGGCCACGTTTACTCCCCAGTTAGGCCCTATCCACTGTCGCCAGTTCGCGGAATAGTCGTGGATAACAAAGTTGAAAAGGCTGGTTCGCGGGCCGACTAATTCGTACCCTTCCCTACCGATTTCCGCCCGCAGCGAAATATAGTGCTCCTTCTCATGACCTTGGGTGATAGCGGCATATTGCGTGTGCGCCAAGACGGAGCCGGGGCGCGCCAGCGTCCAGGTCACCCCTCCCTCCAGTACAAACGGATGCTCAAAATAATAAATTGCCCCCACGCTTGTCCGGAATGCATCATTGACAGTCTTGCTCTTGTCGTATCCAAAGCCACCGTTCAGAACCAATTGCCTGTGGGCGAGCAGCTTGCGATTGATGGTTCCGCCCGTACGCAGCCTGGGCAGAAAAAAACCACTGACTGTGCTGCTGCCAAAATGCAACTCGCTGTACCAGTCTTCTCCGAGAGTGCGCGTCCAGGTCGCCCCAAAAAACCAGCCGGCGTCGCTGTAGCGGGATTCCCGGACGGCCTCTCCACTCAACGTGTTGCGTCCTCCGGACATCATGCCGCGGATATATGCATCTTTCCAGGGGGTAAACCCTTGAGTCAGATTGCTGTAGCCTCCGCCGGCCTCCAGGAATGCAGGCCCAGTCAGGCCCAGGGGAATGGCGGAGGCTCCCGGTATGCTTGAACCTTGCGGCACTGGCGTTCCACCCTGAGCTGCCGCCAGCATGCAGGTCAGTAGTAATACAAGTATGATTTTTAACTCCATGAAAGCCTCAACAACTCGGCCAGACTAAAGTCCATTTTTGGGATGGGCTATGTGCTCTTCCATCTCAATCTCAAAATATTTGCCATCCTTTGCCGTAACCAGCCAGATATCGCCTTCGTCCTTGACCGATGCCCTGCCCTGCACGACGCGCAAACCGAGGTACTCCGATTTAGGAAAAATCCAGCTCTCGTGAACAAGATTTTTTGGATGGCTTGCCTCCAGCAGGAGTTTGCTTCCGGAACGGGTCAGTGACCATTTCACCTGGCGCCGGCTGTTCAGAAAGTTGGCCAGATCGGTCATGGTGTACCATCGGAAGCGTCCTTCGCCGGAAAGTTCTTGGGCGTGCTGAAGCCACTTTTGCAGCACATGCACGTAGGCGGTGGCGCCCAAGGGGTGGGAGTAGAAAAGCCTCGCTAGACGTTTGTTTGCTGTATAGTCCTCTAGGCTGAGCATCCAGTTCTGCACCAGCGGTTGAGGTACACTGTCAAAGTTCATCTCTTCCAAGCTGGCTTCGGTGCCCAGGTGAAGAATAGGAAAACCCCAAATGGAAGAGCCATCGCGACCGCGGTCGCGATATACCCTGGTGGGACCCATCCCGGAATCACCGGAAAAGTAGTAAGCGAGAAAACCGCGCTGCTCCAGATAGCTGGTCACCCACTCGGGGTGGTTTCCCACAGGTGCAGAATATTCCGTCATGCGTTGACCACTGGCATGCTCCATTGCCTGGGTGTTCATCATGATGTAACGTTCAAAGTCGCTCTGATTATTCTCCGCAAGGTGCATACCGAAATAGTTGTGGATCCAACCACCGTGAGTCCCCACGACGTCGCCTCGCCGCAAGAAATACCGGATCCATTTTTGTGCCTCGGAGTTGTGCTCGATATTGAGCCCTTTACCGTCGCCAAACTTGTCCACGTCTGGCCCTGCAGTGAAATGAATGGAAAAAGGTCCTTGATCGAAAATACCTGCCTTATCGAGCACCGCTATCGGCTTCAAGGAGGACATTGCATCAATGTGCCAGTTGAACACCAAACCACCCGTTCCGTCCGGAACGCTGGTAAGGTAGGGCAGGCGCAAAATGTGCCCCGCAAAATAACGCAAAAAGGCATGCAGTAATAAACCGTCTGTACGGCTTTTCAGGTAACCGAGCGGCAGGTTCACAAACAGAACGCTCCCACGTCCGTGTTTCCTGTACCCGGCTATCAGCCCGGCCTTGGAATCGAGCAGCACCTTGCCATCGAACTCGCCCGCGGTGCGGAAGAACGAATATTTCAAATCGTTATACAGATAACGGACTAAGGTGAATTTTTTTTGGTTGTTCTCCTTATCCTCCGTGCCGTACCAGGAGACCCTCTGCAGCCATCCCGGCTTTTCGCTTTCCGTGGTTAAGGGAACATAGCGTCCTGGTGGAAGCTCAATTCCTCCATCGCCTTCTGGTTACCCCAGATTTGTCCTGCCTCCGTGGTGTTCTTCTTGTACTTGTCATAGAGTGCGTAGTTCACACCCACAAGATCAGAAAGCCTGGATTCAAGCCGCGGGAAGAAACCGTTGAGATCCAGCGTGCAAGCGTCATATACCAGCATCAGTTTGCCGCCACGATCCACATAATCGTGCAGCGTTCCGATCAGCGCTTCATTGGCGATGCGATGCACCTGGTCCGGAACAATCAATCCGGCGGCGTGGAACTGGAACATGGGATCGAGCAGCTTGGAATCTCGCACAACTTCCAGATGGAACCCTTCCTCGTCGGCGGCATCCAGCCATTCGCGGATCAAGGGATCTTCCATATTGGCCGAATCGGGGATCAGCAACAACATGGTGTCCACGCTGGTGTTCGGGTGCAGCCCGTCTCGATGGAAGTAGGCCCCCGTACCCAATAACACACCCATCACGGCCACCAGGACCATTCCATGTTTGGCGAACTGCTTCATGGCTGCCCCATTGTCTTTAAACAGGCCCTGGGATCGGCGGCCTGCCCGGTTTCGGTTTGTAGTGTGTACTTCAACCCCTGAAATACCGATTCTTCGAGAATGTTCCAGCGCTGGCTGTAGCGCAGCGGTTCGGAATGCGATAGCCAGCACTTCGCCGCGCTTTCATCACCCACTTTCATTGCCGCCAGCGCCACCAGGCCCCAGGGATGCGGGTCGTATTCGTTTTCCAGCCAGCCGGTTGCGAACCTGCTCTTCCAGTCGGCCCACTCAGCATGAGTGTCTTTTCTGGAAGCTGGCCAACCCGCCAGCCACGGAAACACCTGGGCTACTACATCGGGATAGAAGGCTGGCTGGTTCTTCTGCATCGAGGAGCGAAACCGGCGATTGCGCTTGTCCCAGAAGACATGCTCGATGGCCGAAGCAAGTTTTTCCGCCTGCGAGCTGGTTTTTTCCGCCTGCTGTTGGTCTCGGAAACGTGCCTGCGCGTGCGCCATGTCCTTCAGCGCCGCGTATACTTCCACGTTGTCCATAAACAGGGCCACGTGATTTCTTTCGGAAACGTGATAGATACCCAGCCGTCCATTTCTTAGCTTTGCAAGTTGTGCCTGGGCCTTGCGCTCGCTTGGCTGCCACGCTGGAGGGATTCCGCTGTCGGGCGCAAAACGATACAGCAATTGCAACCACAATGCCAGCATGGAATCATCGGCATCTGCCGACCCGCACGCGTGCCAATCGGCGCCCGGCTTTCGACAGTATCGCTCGAACCGGCCATCACTCCGCTGCCGCTTCAGCAACCACTGGATCCACAGCAGCCCAGATCGACGTGTATCCAGACCGCCATCTTCCGCCACAATCAACGCCTTGGTAGCAAAGTAAGGCTCTACATAATCGTCGTTGAGTTGCAGCAGCAGAGCGCCATCTGAAGTCTGATAATGGTCGGGCACAAACTCCTGTCCACGCAGTTGAGCTGTGAAGCTGGATGAAAAGATCAGAAGCAAGGGAAGAAAAATCCGGGAGCCCATTATTCCCCCACGCTGCCTTCAAGCCGGGCCCAAAGCGTTCCGTGCACGACGCAATCGGGAGCGATCCGGATGCGCGGAGCACTTACGGTCGTAGGAGAACCGGGTGTACCGATGCGGGTACCCGGCGCAATGCTGATTTCATGTTCTGCCGGCACGGGCCCTTTGATCATGCAATGCGCGCCAATACGAATCACCCCCGTGCTGATCAGGCTGCCATCAATTCGAGTTTGCCGGCGCAGTTCAATGTCTCCATTTCCTTTGGCACTGCCGTGAATGCGACCGCCTTCCTCGATGCAGATGGCGCCAGTGGCGACAATGTTTCCTAACAACACCTCTCCTGACCCGAGATGGAGGCTTCCATGAATTCGTGAACGTCCCAGGTTGGGTCCGGTCGTCGCATGTGTCGGCGGTATGCAATTTGACAAGGTTGATAGCAATGGCGCGCTGTTGGAGGTCGCGATGGTGGGTGCATGCACGCGCTGAAATCGGCAGCCAGGACCGAAATAGATGACTTTTTGCGAAGAGCACCGGCTGCCGAGATCGCTGTTGCGTCCTACTGCCAGTTCCCCTTCCACATGAATCCAACGAAGTACCTGGCTTGCCTCGGCCAGCGTAACGTTGTTTTCTCCCAGAAGAGCGCGGAAGATATTGTTTCTGCCTCCGCAAAGTCCCGCGGCAGCATACACATCTTTTTCGAAAATCACTTGATCGTGCAGCAGCGCCTGACGCGCGAACAGTACCAGTGTGGAGAATCTCTCTTCGTCAAGATTGCAGGCCCCGTCTTTTCCGATCAGCAGCGCGTAATCCCCATTTTCCAAGCGCGCTTCCACCACCGAATTGCTCTGCGCGCATGAGATCAAAGCGGGCTGTAAGGGTTCGATCCTCTGGCGGAACAAGAGCGCGAAGTTGCGGATGTCTCCATTATCCCCGCGCACGGGCAGCGGCCCCGCGTCTTTGCGCCGCCACACTTCCACCAGTGCCGGCGCCAGCGGTAATGCCAGCATGGCGCCGGTGACGGCGGTCAAGGCAAGGGGAGCCCACACTGAGGTCATGCGGCACGCCCTTCGACAGCCACAGGTTCGCTCCGCGATCGCTCCGTTTTGTGCCACACCAGTTCTTTCCTTTGAAAAGGCTCGAGAATTTGCTGCCATGTCGCGCGGCATACGCTCACGAGACTTACGCTGAAACCCAGAAGTGTGCAAGGCAGCAGCCGGATACGCAGGCGTGAACCGTCGAGCCGCGTTGCCGCGGCTATCTCAAAGAAGGCGGCAAAGTTGCCCAACGTAGTAAAGGCGGCCAGCGCCAGCACTGCCACACCTCCACCAATGGGCGCTCCAGCATAAAACAGCAACAACGCCAGCAGCCAGCCTAAGAGCATCACCGGCGCCATGGCATAGACACCAAGCAGCAACAGACCATCGAGCCTCTCCCTCCAGCTCACGTGACCGCAGCGAGGCAAAGAAGTGGCATACCGGACCATCACCTGGTTGTGTCCCTTTGCCCACCGCATGATTTGGCGCACCCGCACCGGCCAGCGCTCCGGCACTTCTTCGTAACATTCCGCCCGGTTTTCATAAACAGTCTTCCACCCTGCCAACAAAAGCCGGAATGTCAGATCAGTATCTTCTGCCAGCGCATTTTCATTCCATCCGCCAATCTCTTCCAGCGCGCTCTTGCGAACACCCGCCACGGTGCCGCCATACTGAGGCACAAAGCGCAGGTTCATCCGCGCTTGCTGGTCCACCTGGTAGCCACCCGAACGCTCCAGGTCCAACAGCCGGGTAAGAAGTTTCTTGCCTACATTGAGCGGCACGACCCGGCCCATTACGCTGCCCACTTCAGGATCGAAAAATGGAGCAACCAACTGTCGCACCAGGGCCTTACCGGGAACATAGTCGGCGTCGAACACCAGCATGATTTCGGTTTTGACGTAGGCCATGGCGTCTTTCAGCGCTGCCGCTTTACCGGGCTTGCCACTGACGCGATGAAAAGGTTGAATGCGGCCAGGATATCGCTCGACAAAACTATCAATAATTTCCCGCGTGCGGTCGCTGGAACGATCATTGACCGGAACGATGGTGAGCCGTTCTTTGGGGTAGTCAATCTCCAGCAGCGCCCGCAAAATGTCTGCGACCACCGCTTCCTCGTTGTGCGCTGCAATCAGCACTGTCACCGCCGGCCAGTCTGCCGTATCAATGTCAACATACGGATGCCGTTGCTCGTTGATGAGCCGGTTGATCGTGAAGCAATAATGCCGCACCATGTAGATGCAGATAAGCAGTATGACAGTACCAAATAGATAGAGCAGCATGCGTATGCGCCAAATCCAGCCAGTTTTGGACAAATCAATTTCAAATCTCCAACCTAGGCTGGGTTTTGCCTCCCGAGAACATCAAGATCGAATCCGGTCTTGCCCAATGTTTACTGTATGATTAATTATCTTTCCAGTTAATACGCGGCACAAGAAACAGATGCCGGCTCAGCCTGAAATCGCGACCTCCTCACTGGTGCTTACCGTCCCTTGAAACTCTTGCCCGGCCTCCAATATCGGATTTCGTCCTTGGAACCAACGCACGAGAGCTTCCAGAATTCTTCTTGCTGCATGCCCATCGCCATACGGATTCTCACCTTCCGACATCACGCGATATGCGATTGAGTTGTTGAGCAGATCTGCTGCCTCTGCCACAATGGCCTCGCGCGAAGTGCCTATAATCCGCGCGCGCCCCGCCAACGCGGCCTCGGGCCGTTCCGTCACCTTTCTCAACACCAAGACAGGCTTGCTGAATGTTGGGGCCTCCTCTTGCACGCCCCCGGAATCGGTCAGCACCAGGTAGCAGCGCCGCAGCAGAGAGAGGAACCCAAAGTAATCCAGCGGTGCGGTCAGATGGATCCGGTCGATCTTCCCAAGCCGCGCCATAACGGTATTGCGCACGTTAGGATTCATATGTACGGGATAGATCACCCGGATGTCAGGAAAAAACTGGACCAGGTCGATGATGGCGTTGCAAATGTTTTCCAGCTCAACGCCCCACGACTCACGGCGATGGGAAGTAATCAAAATGATCCGGCGGCCATCCTCGGGAATGCCTTCCGGCAGTGGACAGTCCAGGGCCCGCATCTCCGCTAACAGTTTTACCGCATCCACTACAGTGTTTCCCGTGACTACGATTTTTTCCGGAGACACGCCCTCGGCCAGAAGGTTTTCCCGCGCCAAAGACGTGGGCGCAAAATGAAGTTCCGTGACCACTCCCGCTAAACGGCGATTTACTTCCTCCGGATATGGGTTGTGGATGTCCCGGCTGCGCAGACCCGCTTCCACGTGTGCCACCGGAATCTTGCGATAGAACGCCGCGAGTGCGGCGGCAAACGCCGTGGTTGTGTCACCCTGAATCAGCAGGCAATCAAGCTCGGTCGAGGCCAACGTTGCCTCGGTTGCCTCAAGCACTCGCCGCGTGATCTCGTTCAGGCCTTGATTGTGCGTCATTAAATTCAGGTCCTGGTCCGGCTGAATACCAAACACCGCCAGCACTTGATCGAGCATCTGGCGGTGCTGCGATGTTGAGATCAGGACAGACTGAAGTTCGCGTGAGCGCCTCTGCAACTCAAAGATCACCGGAGCCATCTTGATGGCTTCCGGCCGCGTGCCGAACACTACACCAACTACGGGACGTTTGTTCATGATCACCAGCCTTGCTTCGCACCATAAGAATCCTTGTCCAGTGCTTCTGGTTGTCTGTTAATTATTAATCAAGTGATTAATACGACTACATAAGACATCTCGAGCGGCCCGCGAAAACGCGTCTGATTTTTATCGTTAACCAAGTAGGCAACACCGAGCAGTGCTGCACCATCAAGTGATACATGCGAACGCGAGTTTCTGTTCGCCCGAGTTCCTGCTTTGAGGCTTCGACACCGATTCGGTTACGCAATCTGACCAAATCCGCCATTGTGGAGTAGCGAGCAGCGGGTCTTTTTTATGAGAAGGCGCAGAAGCGCACACTTTCAGTTCAGGTTGTTCCGGAGTTGAGGCAACCATTATGTTGAAACAGACTTATGCCCGCAGGGTGCAGCCGGAAGTTCCTGCAAGACTCGCAGTCGTTTCCACCAAAAATCGCATGGTTGCTCCGCACGCCGGCGGCGATTTCACAGCTCCAAGTTTTTGCTACGAACCTCCGCCTCCCCGATGGGGCCGCCACATTGGCGTGAGCGTGGCTCTTCACGCCGTAGTGCTCGTCGTGGTGCTGCAGATTCTGGCGTTGCTGCCCAAGCCTAAGGCGCAGCCAGAAGTATCGCGGCACTTCATACCGTTGATTTTGCCCACGTTGTCGCCGCCGCCCGAGCCGGCGCCTACGCCCATGGTGGCGCAGATACACACACCGCCGAAGCCAGCGCCAGTTCCACCGCCCGTCGTTGAATCTAAGGTTGAACCGCCGCCTGTTGAACCGCCGCGCGTGGAGCCGAAACCTGAGCCGCCAGTTCAGGTAGCCAAGCTGCCGGAGCCGGAAGTACCAAAACCGGCGCCACCGAAAAAGAGAGAAGTCGTGCTCAATCAGCTTAATTCCGGCAGCTCCGCGCCGCCTACCGTGAAAGAGCCGAAACAAAAAGTCCAGACCGGCGGATTTGGAGATCCTTACGGTGTTCCGGGGCAAGCTACCAGGAGTGCTCCGGTAACCATCGCTCATGTGGGCTCTTTTGATCTTCCCCCCGGACCCGGCACCGGCAATGGCACAGGGGGAGCACAGGGTGTGCGCGGCACAGTCGCCAGCGCCGGTTTTGGCAATGGAGTCGCCACGCCCGTCAGCAGCGGCCCCAAAGGCACGGTCGCATCTGCCGGCTTCGGGGAAATGCCGACCTCGTCTGGGCCAAGAGCGCGCGCTGAAACCAAACCTGCGGTCACTCCGGTAGAGATTCTTTTCAAGCCACGTCCGGTCTACACCGAGGAGGCGCGCAAGCTCCGTGTAGAAGGAGAGGTATTGCTGGAAGTCATGTTCACAGCCTCTGGTGAATTAAAGGTTCAGAAGGTCGTTCGAAGTCTAGGACACGGGCTCGATGAAGCTGCGCTGCATGCAGCCGAGCGGATTCGCTTCAAGCCCGCAAGCCGTGATGGCCAGCCCTATGACTCCGTTGCGCTTGTCCATATCAATTTTGAGTTGGCGGAATGAGGTATCCGAACCCGGGAGGAATTATGCGTTTCATCCATAAAATTGCAATCCTTTGCTTGCTTCTGGCACTGGGGCCGATGGCTATGGCGAAGTCAAAACAACAACCCCCCAGTCCTCCCCAGAACCAGGCACCTTCCCCGAATGACCAGGTTGCCGATCGCATCTTCTACCAGGAAGCCAAGTTGGTCGAAGACATGCGTAAGTACACGCCCATGGTCGAGACCTATATCCAGAACATGAAGCCCGACCGGGAGTTGGGTGCGGTCCCGAGCAGCGACAAGTATTTTCTCGGACGCCTCTCGCTGAACGAAAAGGGGATCAACGATACGAAGTTTGAGGACCGCGCGCGAAAATTGGGATTTTTCAGCCGCGTCCTCGACCGCCTCAACAGCTTCTACAAGATGAACTACGTTCCTCTGGGCTTTATGCAACTCGTCTTTCTCAACAATGGATTTGACAAGGACCATTACGAACTGAAGTACTTGCGCCAGCAATTTCTCGGTGAAGTACGGACCGTGGTCTTCGACGTCGTTCCCAAGCCCCATAACAAGGGGCCTCACTTTGTTGGACGCATCTGGGTGGAAGACCAGGATTACAACATTGTCCGCATCAACGGCACCTATGAGCCGCGGTCGCGGATGAACTTCTATTTCCACTTTGACAGTTGGCGCATCAACATGCAGCCCGGAATCTGGCTGCCGGCCTACATCTATACCGAAGAATCGGACGCCAAGTATGCCCTCTTGCGCGGCCTCAGCATGAAGGGCCAGACCCGTCTCTGGGGCTATGACCTGAAGCATTCCGGATTGCAAACCGAGTTCACCAACATGCAGGTGGAGTCGCCCGCGAAAGACGTCTCTGACAACAGCGGCTTCGGAGCCAATGAAACCATGCCGGTTCACAGCCAGCACATGTGGGAGCGAGAGGCAGAAGACAACGTCCTTGACCGCCTGGAGCGCGCCGGCATCCTCGCCCCCGACGGCGACGTCTCCAAAGTTCTGCAAACCGTGGTCACGAACATGGAAGTGACCAACAACCTGAATATAGAACCGGAGGTCCGCTGCCGAGTGCTGCTGACCACTCCGCTGGAATCGTTCAATATTGGCCATACCATTGTCATCAGCCGGGGACTGCTCGACGTGCTTCCCGATGAAGCCTCCCTGGCAATGGTCCTGTCGCATGAACTGGCGCACATTGTCCTGGGACATCGCCTCGACACCAAGTACGCCTTCAGTGACCGTATGATCTTTCCTGATGAAGAGGTCTTCAGTGAGATCAATGTCGCCCAGCGCGACAGCGATGAGCAGGCCGCCAACCAGAAGGGTCTCGAACTGCTTCAGAACTCGCCGTACAAAGACAAACTGGCCAGCGCCGGGTTGTTCCTGCGCGTTCTGGAAAGCCGCTCGCACGATCTCACCTGGCTCATCAATCCTCATTTCGGCAATCGTATGGCGAAGGGCAACAGCGTCTTGAAAATGGCGCCTCTGGTGCAATCGGCTCCCAATCTGGAAGCGAAGAACATTCAACAGCTTCCGGCTCTGCCGTTGGGAAGCCGCATCAAGCTCGACCCCTGGGACGATCACGTGGAAATGCAGAAGAGCAAGCCCGTGTCTCTGCTCTCGGTGCGCGACAAGATGTCTTTTGAGGTCGCACCCGTCTTTCCCAACCTGGTTCGGGTAAGTGCCGGCACCAGCGAGATTGTGCAGAAGCAAGACGTGCAGAAACAAGACGTGCAGAAACAAGAGAAGTGACGTTAGTTTAGCGGAAATTCACGAGAGCAAATCAGAGCTGTCCAACTCCAGCACTGCTGGACTCATCAGAGATTCTGATCGTGAGTTTACCGAGGAGCAAAAAATGGGCCGAATCCGGATTCAGACAATTCTTTGTGTGGTTATGTTGGCTGCCGCGCTTATTTCAATCACTGGTTGCGCGGCGTTTGGTGGAAGCGATCACAAACAGTTCGGTCCTCCGACTCCAACGCCAACGCCCACACCGACGGGAACGCCGACGCCTACGCCTACTCCTACTCCCACTCCTACCCCAACACCTAGCCCCACACCGACGCCCCAAGACCTCTCAGCCATCAAGCACATCATTTTTATGGCGCAAGAGAACCGTTCCTTTGACACTTATTTCGGTCATCTGAACGATTACCGCGCCACGCTGGGATTGGGAGCCGATGTGGATGGAATGCCTGCCGACGCAGCCAATCCTGCCGATGACGGCAGCATGATTCAGGCCTTCCATCTCAATAGCGTCTGTATTGAAAATACCAGTGCTGCCTGGGCCACCAGCCATATCAATTTCAATCGCTTTAATCAAAGTTCCGACGTGCCCACGATGGATGGCTTTGTGGTCGAGGCCGCCGCTGCTGCTAAGTTCACCGGCGGCAAAGATACGATCGGCAAGCGTGCCATGGGTTTCTACACCGCCGATGATCTGATCTCACACTATTTCCTGGCGACCCAGTTTGCGACCTCCGATCGCTGGTTTGCCCCGGCGCCCGTGGAGACCGAACCCAACCGCATGTATCTGGTGGCCGCCACCTCGGTTGGACATGCCCACAAGCCAGCAGGCCAGGTCAGGGCTACTACCATTTTTGATTTGCTGGACCAGAAGGGAATCTCCTGGAAGATCTATATTGTCGATCCCACCCTCGACACCGAGCTCAATTTTTTCGCCGGCTTTGTCTCCAGGCACCCCAACAGTTTCCCGCCCGTTTCGCAGTTTTTTACTGACGCGCAAAACGGCACACTGCCGCAGGTCGCTTACATTGACCCTGGGTTCCAAACGGGAGAAGACGAACATCCTGGTGGCGCCAACATCCAGAAAGGAGCAGCCATGGTCGCTCGCCTGATGACGGCTCTTATGCAGGGCCCTAACTGGAAAGACTCGGCATTCATTCTCGTCTTTGACGAGCACGGCGGCCTGTACGACCACGTACCTTCGCCGACCAACGTGGTCAGTCCGGATGGAATACCGCCGCAGGATCTGTTCACCAGCGACCCGCCCGATCCAGCGGGCGATTTCACCCGCTACGGCTTCCGCATTCCCAACATGATCGTGTCGCCGTTTACTAAGCCTCACTATGTGTCGCACACGATAACTGATTCCACTGCCATCCTGAAGATGATTGAGACTCGCTTTGGCCTGCCCAACCTGACTAAACGTGATGCCGCAGCCATGGATATGAGCGAGTTCTTCGATTTCGTGAACGTACCCTGGAAGACTCCACCTACGGTGCCAACGCAACCCGTCGATTCCAGCAGATGTACCGACAACTTGCCCTGAGCCGCAAGTTGCGACACCGATTCAATATTCAGGTGCCATTCTGGTCTTTTCCCAATGTGGAACATACCTGCGCGTCACACCACCGAGATGATTCGGATCTCCTCTTGATGCGCTCTGCAACTTATTGATTTACATGGATTCAACGATGATTAGCCGGGTGCACGAGATGCCTTGACTGGTATTTCAATCTTCCGAGTCAGGGCCTTAGTGAAAGCTGCTTGTCTTCCCTATTCGGGTACTTGCTTCAAAAAACATTGCGAAAAAAAGTCCGATGCTAGGCTAAGCACGAGTCCATACCTCTCAAGCGTTAAACAAACGTTCATTTCGTTCAGGAGACGTTCAGAATGGCCACGGCAAATCCCGGTTTTGTTCCCTTCTCTTTGCGCACCCAATCTGCGCGGTTCAAGAATGGTGGAATGGCGATTTTTGCCGCCGGCATAGTCGTGCTGTTCGCGTGGCTGGTGTGGCAGGGAAACCTGCTTTCTTCCAACTTTCTGCCTCATGTTTACTGCTACCTGCGTAATCCCAAACTGGTGGGGTTGCATCTGGTTTCCGATGCGCTGATCTGGCTTTCCTATGTTGCTATCTCTGTCACATTGATCTATTTGGAAAGGAAGCTGCGCCAGGAGATGGGTATCCCGCCGTTTCAATGGGTCTATCTGGCCTTTGGCGCTTTTATCGTGGCGTGTGGATTCACTCATTTCATGGAGATTGTCGTTCTCTGGAAGCCGGTGTACTGGTTGTCGGGAGCAGTCAAAGTAGTTACAGCGGCGGCATCGGTCGGAACTGCTTTGGCCCTTACCTTGTTCCACAAGTTCTCAGTGTTGTGCAAACGGCAAAATTATCGGAACAGCGTAAACAACAACTGGTAGAGACCAATCGCGAATTGCAGATACGCAACCGGGAAGTCGAGCATGCCAACCAATTGAAGAGTCAATTTCTGGCCAGCATGAGCCATGAACTGCGCACACCCCTGACGGCAATCCTGGGTTTTTCTGAACTCATCGCCGAAGATTCCGGCAGCACTCTCACGGAAAAGCACAAACACTTTGCGCAGAACATACGCCAGAGCGGACGGCATCTGCTGGAGCTCATCAACAACATTCTCGACATGTCGAAGATCGATGCCGGACGCCTCGACTTGCGTTTGGAAAACTGTGCACTGCGAGCAGCCTTCTCCGAAGTCCTCGTCAATATTGCGGCGGTCGCCGCTTCAAAGCAGATCCACATCCAGCACAATGTGCCTGATAACTTGCTGGTGTATGCCGACCGTATTCGCTTGCGGCAGATCCTATATAACCTGCTCAGCAATGCCGTCAAGTTTACTCCCGCTGGCGGAGTGGTGAGTGTGGACGTTAGCAGCGAAAAAGAGTTTGTTTGCATTTCGGTCAATGACACTGGCATAGGCATCAGCTTCGAAGACCAGAGGGTTATTTTTGACGAGTTCCGGCAGATTGGGACAACCACTCAGGGAGTCAGGGAAGGCACCGGGCTGGGGCTTTCCATTACCAAGCGGCTGGTTGAGCTGCACGGTGGAAAAATATGGGTCGAAAGCCTGCCGCAGCGTGGAAGCCGTTTCAGTTTTACGCTGCCGGAAGAAAACCGTGTGCTTTCAACCGGCGCGGCTGGGCTTCCCCGGCCGGAATTCGTGCCCTGCATTCTCGCGCCACGGGCGAAGCCCCTGATCCTGGTGGTAGATGACGATCATGCTACCTGTGACTTTATTGTTCGTACCCTGGAACAAGAAGATTACATAACAGCCGTAGCCAATTCGGGGGCCGAAGCCGTTGAGAAGGCCCGCATTCTGATGCCGGATGCCATAACTCTGGATGTGCTCATGCCCAGCGGCAACGGCTTTGAAGCTTTGGTCGAAATCAAGAAAAGACCGGATACGCGGAGCATACCCATCGTGCTGGTCTCGGTCCTCGATCATCAGGAGCTTGGCTTTGCCCTGGGAGCAGTGGATTACCTGCTCAAGCCTCTGGAAAAATCCGCGTTGCGGGAATCGCTGCGCAGGATCGCGCCGCCCGCAGCCGAAGAAGGAAGCGGTTGCGTTCTGGTTGTCGATGATGATCTGGCGACGCTCGAATTCGTGAAAGCAACCCTCATGGCGGAAGGCTACGACGCAAAAACAGTGCAAAGCGGCCATGAGGCAATTCAGTTGCTTTCTACCATCCAGGTGAATGCTGTCATTTTGAACCTGCTCACACCCGAAGCAGATGGCTTCGACCTGCTGCAAAGCATAAAAGCTGAACCCCGCTGGCGTGGTGTTCCTATTTTTATTCTTACCGGGCAAAAACTTTCAAAGAGAGATCTGCGCTTGTTCAGCGGAAAGACGCGGGCGCGGCTTGGGAAACATGCGTCCTGGAAAGACGACCTTTTGCGACAGCTCGAGCATAGTGTCAAATCTGAGTAGGAAACGAGAGCCAATGTGAGCACCATTCTTGTTGTGGAAGACAACATTCTCATTCGCGAACTTGTGCGCGAGATCCTGGAGCGGGAACAATACCAGGTGGTTGAAGCCTGCGACGGCAAGGACGCACTCGAAAAGATGGAAGAGTCCGCACCCAACCTGGTTCTGATGGATATCCAGTTGCCCATGCTCGACGGATACGCGGTACTGCATCAGTTGCGGCGCGACCGGCGCTTCCACCGGCTGCCGGTGATCGCGCTGACCGCCTATGCCATGCGCAGCGACCAGGAAAAAGCCCTGCAAGCCGGTTTCGATAGTTACCTGCCCAAACCAATTGACCGCGCTGCACTCTTACAACTCATCCGCAACTTTCTGGTTCAGGGAAGGAACGCCGCGAACAAACACTCCACCCGCAGCTCATCTGCTCCAGCCTGGCTGCGATAACCTATCGCTCGTAACACCGAAAGTCCCTACCAAACTATCCCCGCGCAAACTGCAGAACAAATCGATTTAAAGACGAATCCATTTAGAATAGTCGGCGTCGAATTCCGCCCTATCGACAGCACTACATACGGAGGCATTGAATGCTGCGACAAATGGCCGCTGCTCTTTTTTTGTGCATGGCCCTACCCTTCTCCGCTGTACCCAGCGACAAAACCAACAAGCTGGCCGCGGGCGAAATCAAGCCGGCTGCTCCTTCCATGGTCCTGTGGTACCGGCAGCCGGCTGCGAAATGGGTGGAAGCAGTGCCCATCGGCAATGGACGCCTGGGTGGAATGGTCTTTGGAAAAACCGATACGGAACATATCCAGCTTAATGAAGACACCGTCTGGGCTGGAGAAAAGCGCGATCGCAACAATCCCGAGGCGCTGAAGAACCTGCCGGAGGTGCGGCGCCTGCTTTTTGCCGGCAAGCCGCTCGAAGCCCAGACGCTGGCCGAAGATACGATGATGGGAATTCCCAAGCGGCAGCCTCCCTATCAATCTCTGGGTGACTTATGGATCAAGTTTCCCGCCACTGCCTCGAATGTCAGCGACTACCGGCGCGAGCTCGATCTCGACAGCGGCATTGCCCGCGTAACCTACAAGACAGGCGACGCGCATTGCGCGCGCGAGACCTTTTCTTCCGCCGTGGACCAGGTGCTGGTCGTGCATCAGAGCTGCGACAAGCCAGGGATGGATTCCTTTTCCGCCACCTTGAACCGCGAGCAAGACAGCAAAACCGAGACCGTTGCTCCTGATCGCGTGGTCATGTCCGGTGAGGCCATTGCCCGCGATGCCGAGCGCCACGCCGAAGAGCGCAAGGTCGGCGCAAAGTTCTACACCGTGCTGCGCGCCATCCCTCAAGGCGGAAAGGTGAAGACGGCGGGTGATCAGGTGGAAGTAGAAGCAGCCGACAGCGCAACCCTGGTTGTGGTGGCAGCGACTGATTTGCGCGGTGGAGATCCCAAGCAGGCATGCGAACAATATCTGAAGGCAGCCGATAAATCTTTCGATCAGATTCGCGCGGCGCAAGTGGCCGATCACCAGAAATTCTTCCGCCGGGTTGAGCTGGTGCTTGACGGTGCAGACGGCAAAGACAAAAGCAATCTGCCCACCGATGAGCGGGTCGAGCGCGTGCACAATGGCGAAGCTGACCTGCAACTGGAAGCACAATACTTTCAATTTGGCCGCTACTTGCTGATGGCAAGCAGCCGTCCGCACAGCATGGCGGCCAATCTGCAGGGCATCTGGAATGACAGCATGACCCCGCCGTGGGACAGCAAGTACACCATCAACATCAACATTCAGATGAATTACTGGCCAGCGGAGGTCGGCAATCTTGCTGAGATGCACGAGCCGCTATTCGACCTGATCGAGAACATGCAGCCCATGGGACGGGAGACGGCGAAAAAAATGTACGGCGCGCACGGCTTCGTGGCCCATCACAACACCGACGCCTGGGGGCACACCGCGCCGGTGGATAGCATTGGTCCGGGAATGTGGCCGATGGGCGCGGCCTGGCTGAGCCTGCATCTGTGGGAGCACTACGCCTTC
>QIAW01000479.1 GCA_003225655.1 Acidobacteriota bacterium | reverse complement strand
GCCGTTAGAAAACGCCCAAATCGCTTTGCGGATGTTTTTCATTTCGGTTTCGTCGGCATTAATTCCCGAAGGGATATCCACCGAAACCACCGGACGCGTGCCGTTGATGAGAACACAGGCCTTGGTATGGAAAGGCGTCAGCGGAGGCCGAAAACCTGTGCCGAAAATAGCGTCTACCAGCACGTCGGCGTTGGCAACCAGCATTGCCGATTCCTGCTCGAGCTCTTTTTCATTCCGGGCGCAGACTGCGGCCACCGGCAACTTTTGAAACATGGCCGCGGCGTCGCCCTTCAGTTCTTTGGGATCGGCCAGCAGCAGCACCAGCACGTTCTTCCCCGAGTCGTAGAGCTTGCGGGCGGCCACAAAGCCATCTCCGCCATTGTTGCCCTTCCCACAAATGACACCGATCTCTTCCGCCTTGGGATAATGCTCGAGCACAAACTCGGCCACGGCTGTGCCAGCTTTTTCCATGAGGGTGAGCGAAGGAATTCCATATTTTTCAGTGGTGATGCGGTCGATCTCGTGCATCTCAGCGGCGGTAATAATTTTCATGAGTGTTGTACGTTACTGGAGGCCATGGCTTCAAGCCGGGCCATGTTCCCCGGCTCACCCATCACAATCAGGTAATCACCGGCGTGAATCACGGCCTCCGCGGTTGGATTAAAAATCGTCTTTCCCTGTTGGTGCTTGATGGCGAGGACAATAATTCCGAAGTCGCGGTGAATCAGGGAATTTCCCACGGTCCGGTCAGTAAAAAATGAGTCAGTACCAACATGAATTTCCTCAATCACCATCTCCATCCGGCCTTCGTGGGCGGTAGCCAGATCGAGAAAGTTCAGCACATTGGGCCGCAAAAAACTCTGCGCAATGCGGTGCCCGGCAAACGAATACGGCGAAACCACCGAATCGGCCCCGGCGGTAAGCAGATGTTTCTCCGCAGCCTCTTCGCTGGCGCGGGCGATAATACGCAACTTTGGATTCAAGCTGCGCGCCGTGAGCACAATGTAGATATTCGTCGCATCGGTGGTGGTGGCGGCGACAAGCCCGGTAGCATGTTCGATGCGCGCCTCGCGAAGAATCTTTTCCTGGGTGGCGTCTCCCTGGACAACCAGCCATTCCGGATCCAGGTTTTGCAGCCGGGACTCATCATTTTCCACGACCACAAAAGGAACAGGACGGCGCGCCAGCTCACGGGCAGCACGGCGTCCCACGCGCCCGGCGCCACAGAGGATGTAGTGATTTTGGAGCCGCGCGATCTCGCGTTCCATCTTCCGCCTTCCCAAGACCTTGGTGAGTTCGAATTCTAGCAAATACTGCGTCAGCGAGCCGATGGCGATGGTCACCAGCGCCACCCCCGCAATAATCAAGCCGATGTTGAATATCTTGCCCGTCTGGGAAAGAGGGTGCACCTCGCCATAACCGATGGTGGTCAGGGTAATGACCACCATGTAAAAACCGTCAAACCACGGCCATCCTTCTATGTAGTGGAACCCGGCAGTACCGGCGGCGATCAGCGCCGCCAATGCGACCGCCAGAAATTTGAAGTTGCGAAGCGCTCGCATGAACTACACTTCCTGGTGAAAGCGCGATTGTAAGACAAAAACCCTCCGCATCCGTGAGAATGCGAAGGGTAGTATCTCAACAATCACTCAGTCGCCACCGGCCTTCTGGCCTCGGGCTGCAGCTTGTACCCGGCTGTGATGGCGGCTATAAGCGAAATAAATAACCAAGCCAATGGCGAGCCAGATAAGAAGCCGGGCCCAATTGACCCATCCCAGCTTGTACATCATGTAGCCGTTAAAGAGGATGCCAAGAATGGGCACCACCGGAACCCATGGTGTCTTAAACGGACGGGCTTGTGCGGGGTTCGTGCGCCGCAGAATGATGACGGCAATACAAACCATTACAAAAGCGAGCAGGGTGCCGATATTCACCATCTTGCCGATGTTGTCGATGGGAACAAGACTGCCAACGATTGCGGCAAGGAAGCCAACCAGGATCGTATTTTTCCAAGGGGTACGAAACTTGGGATGAATATCAGCAAAAAATTTCTTCGGTAGAAGGCCGTCGTTGGCCATGGAGTAGAGCACGCGGGTCTGACCCAAAAGCATGACGAGCATGACACTGGTCAACCCCGCCAGAGCGCCGAGGGTGATGATATGGGAAGCCCCTGTAAGGCCGCGATCGAGGAACGCGCGGGCAATGGGCGCCTCAATGTTGACGTCGCGCCAGGGCACCATGCCGGTGAGCACGGACGCAACCAGGATGTACAACACGGTGCAAACCAGCAGGGATACGATAATGCCTATGGGCAAATCACGCTGTGGGTTCTTGGTCTCCTGGGCTGCAGTCGAGACAGCATCGAAGCCGATGTAGGCAAAGAATATATAAGCAGCTCCTGCCCCGATTCCCGAAAACCCGTAGGGCGCGAAGCTGTGCCAATCACCACCCCAGTTGCTGGGATTCACGTAACGGAAACCTAATCCAATCACGAACAATACCACCGCCACCTTGATCACAACGATGGTTGAATTGAAGCGGGCGCTCTCTTTGATGCCGATAGCGAGAATGGCGGTGATAACAAGCGCAATCAGAAAAGCCGGCAGATTGAAGCCGATTTCATGTCCAAAGAGCTGCGGAGCCCCAAGCAGTTCATGGGCCCGCCGCACGAGCTCTGCAGAATGAGCGCTGAGAATTGCATCAACTTTATCCAGGAAGGCCTGGGTGCCAATTACCAGAGAGGGATCTGAGGCCTGCGCCATCTGCCTGGCAATCATCTTTTCCGCCGTCTCCACCGCCGTCCAGTGGTCATAGGCAAGCCAGAGCGGCATTTTGATGTGGAAGATTTCAAGAAGTTCTACGAAGTGATTCGACCAGCCCGAAGAGACTGTGCTCGCGCCCATGGCGTACTCCAGGGTCAGGTCCCAGCCAATAATCCAGGCGAATAACTCTCCCATGGTGGCGTAGGAATAAGTGTAGGCGCTGCCCGCGAGCGGGATCATCGCGGCAAACTCGGCATAGCACAAAGCC
>QIAW01000478.1 GCA_003225655.1 Acidobacteriota bacterium | reverse complement strand
CCGGACGCACCGCCGCCAATCTTGAGCCCGCTACCCTGGGCCGGTTGGCACAGATCAAGAACATCGTGGCGGTCAAAGAAGCCAGCGGCCTCATTGGCCAAATCTCAGAGGTCTTCAACCATGTTCCGGAAGATTTTGTGGTCCTCTCCGGCGACGACGTAATGACCTTGCCGGTGATTGCATTAGGTGGCATGGGAGTGATTTCTGTTGCTTCCAACGAGATACCGCGCGAAATGGCCAAACTCACCCGCGCCGCTCTCGACGGCGATTGGGAGATGGCGCGACGTATCCATCGTAAGTTTTTGCCGCTCATGCAGGCCAACTTCATCGAATCGAGCCCCTTGCCGGTAAAAGCCGTGCTGGCCATGATGGGAAGAGTTCAGGAGTACTATCGCCTTCCCCTGGTTCCCATGAAGAAAGACACACGAGCCAAAGTGGAAGCGGTCGCCGTAGAAGCTGGATTGTTGAAGAAAACACTGGCGATGAAATAAGAGTTTGGGCAGCCCGTCTCGTAACGATGATGCAAGCCCGCCGACCTGCGCCAGTTCAATCACTTTCCCCAACGAAGCCTCGCTCGTTGAAGATGAGGACGTGGCCCGGGCGCTCACGCTGGATCACAATACGATTTGAAAGTTTGGCGGCAATCGTGAACAAGCTCATCGAGTAGCTGCGGAGCACAAGTGCTGGCTTGAAGTTTCTTGGCTTTTTCCTGATTCCTCAGCGCTTCGCCGCCGACATGGCTTCGCGTTCTCCAGGACGATAATCAGCTTCGATATGTCCGCCCAGTTGCGCCTGGGTGAACCAGACGGGTTTCGTCTTCATGGCCGTGAAAAGGGGGACTTGGTCCGTGTAGTGGGGTGAATTCTGGTCGAGAGTTGCCGAGCCGAATTGATGGATGCTTTCCGATGTGAGCGTGCCCGCCTTGTTCCAGGTAACAAACATGATGAAAGTGTCACCGCCCTGCGCTGACAGCGTACCGTCAGGCTGCTTTACTCCATAAACGGCGCGGTAGATATCGGGACCGCCATCAATAGCGAGATTGACCCCACCTCGATGCAGGCGGTTTACCTCGCCCCACTCGGGATCGAGACGCCCGAAATGCGCCGTAAGCGTCTGCATGGCCTGCCGCAGCGAGGCGATGATCTGGCTCTGCGACGGTGGCTGCGGCTTGCCTTTGATCTCTGTTCTGGCACGAAGCACGGGCTCGGCCATCAGGATGGCCAGCGCCGCGCTCCGGTTCGCGACGTTGGTCCTGTAGTCCCATCGCTTGAGAATTTCCTGTGCCTTCTGCAAATTGCTGCCGTCGCCGTTTTTGCCGGGATCAATCGCGATGGCCTCGTCAACGAGCTGGGCGACGTCGGAGCGGGTGCTGTAGCTGAGATCGAATTTATACGCGCGGAACGCTTCCTTCGTAATCCGGGAATCGGCGCCGTAAGTCTCCATGGCACGCCACGCCCGGTTGGTCATGTTGTTCTGAATTCCCAGCGTGGGCGAGAAATCTTGTGGCCTGAGATCGTCTGACGGGGCAGCCGCGTGAAAGGGCGTGTTGTTTGAATTGAAGACCAGTCCGCCACCAGGGTTCCAAATTTGCGGGATCTTGTCGAAAGGCAGATATCGGCGCCAGATCAGCTCCGAGCGGTTCCCCGGCAGCACATCCTGCCAGTCGAGCCCCTCTTGCCGCACCGGAAACAATCCGTTGTACACGTAGCCGATATTTGCCTTCTCGTCGGCATAGACAAAGTTGATGCTGGGTATCGCTTGCAGCGCCATGGCTGCACGCCACTCCGCCAAAGTAGCGGCTTTGTTCAGGCGGTAGTACTCGAGCGGCTGGCGAACCTCATTGACTCCGGCATAACGAATGGCGAAGACGCCGTGATCGGTCTTCAACACCGGGCCCTGAGCGGCGTAAAGCACCTCCCGGTGTACGGTCCAGACCAGCGGCCCCCAGATCTTCACGCGTATTTTGGCATCGCTCTTCTCAAAATCATGCCATTCTCCATCGAGCTGGTACTGATTGGAGTTGGCGGGGTTGATGGTCAGTTTGTAAACGTCAATCAGATCGGGTTCATTGACTGTGTTGGCCCAGCCAAGATGCTGGTTGTGGCCGTGCAGCATGAAGGGCGACCCGGGGAAAAAACCGCCGGCCACATGCCAGCCCTCGTTGCTCTCGAGCACCGCCTCATACCACGAGACCGGCCCCGTATAAGGCTGATGGGAATTAACCAGAAGGCGGGTTGCGCCATCGGCCGAGCGCGACGGTCCTACCGCCACAGCATTGGACCCCACAGGAATGGGCTGGTGCGTGATGAGAAAGGCGTCCTGGCCTTCCAGGGAAAGAGACGCGACAGTATTGCTATTCTCAGGACTGTTCAACTTAAGCAAAACCCTGTCGAGCCCATAGAAGAAGGGTGTCTTGAAGACAAATCCGGCGGCTACGTCCTTGCCGGTGAATGGCAGCGCTCCTCGTATTACCTTGTCCTGATGAAGAGCCGCGTAGTAATTCACCCCGTCGGTATATGCTTCCAGAACCTTCCGCACATCTGCTGGCAGGTCGCTCTCATATTTGGCGTTGACCGTTTCCCATACTCGCAAGAAGTGGACGAGGTAGTCGGCCACCGCCGCCTTCCGGCCTTCGGTCGCGGCAAGTTGGCCACGGGCCGCAAGCGCCACCTGTTGCAGCGTGACAAAGTCGTCCTCGGACTGGGCGAAACCCAACCCGAAAGCTACATCTGCGTCCCTGGGGCCGATCACATGCGGCACGCCAAAGGTATCGCGCTTGATTCGAACGTCATATTGGCGGGCCCTCTGAATTAGCGTGGCCCAATCAGGGGGCGCCGGCCGGTTCAGCCAATCAGCCACGACCAGGAACACGACGGCGCCGGCGAGCAATCCCGCCAGTGCGAGTAAAGTGATTTTGACTGCGCGCATGAATCCTTAGTGCCTCAGGCTCCGGTACTGTAAAATTCTAGCCCCAGGCGTTCTTGCACAGCTCCTGAATCTGCTGACAGATTTGGCTTATGCTTGTGGCGGGATTATATCGGAAAGACTGGTTGTGCTCAGCCAAGAACTCCGTTTGGTTCTGAAATCAATCGTAGTAGAGACGCAGCATGTTGCGTCTCTATACAAGAGCGCAGCAGCTACTTT
>QIAW01000477.1 GCA_003225655.1 Acidobacteriota bacterium | reverse complement strand
CTTCCATTGACGCCTACAATCGCGGCCTCAGCATCATGCCTGCTTCGCCTGAAGGCCTTTCCGGCATGGCCCAGACCTACTCCAGAGCGGGCAACATCGACGAGGCCAAAAGTTTGCTGAATCAGGTGCTGAAGGCGCATCCGGATAGGATAGAAGACCTGTTAATGCTGGGCGAATTGTACATACGTACAGACGAAATCCAGCAGGGCCTGAATCTGTTGTGGCGCGGCGAAGCCAAAAAACCCTCGGCCCATACCGAACTATTGATGGCCACGGCTTATATGCGCCTGAAGCAGATGCCCAAAGCCAAAGAGTCCGCGCCGTGGCCAATTTTCAGCGCCAGGACCGCGACTATGCGGGTGCAATTGCAACTCTCAAGAGCGCGCCGCGGATGACGGCAGAGATCATGGGCGATCTCGGTTATACCTACGAACTTGCCGGCGACAACAAAGAAGCCGCGGTATATTACACGCGCGCGGCCAATGCCGAACGCAACAACATCAACATGCAATTAAGCGCGGCACAGCTTGAGATCGCGCTTGCCGATTTCGATAAGGGCAACCTCTATCTGCAGCGGGCCGCAAGCATCGACGAAAACCACTACCGCCTGCACGCCTTACGCGGAAGCCTGGCGCGGTTGCAAAACCGGACGCAAGACGCGATTCGGGAGTATAACTTCGCGCTGGCCCACCTGCCTCAGGGCCCGCCGCCTGAAGGCGAGCTTTATCCGGTCCTGCTGCGCCTGAACCTGGCTGAACTTTACAAGGATGTTGACGACGAAGCTGACGCCAAACAGCAAATCGCCATCGCCGAAAACGCCATGAAGAGTATTCATGCGGAAGGCCCGGCGCAAGCTGAGTTCTTGCGCGTGCGTGCGTCGCTGGAGATGGCCTTTGGTGATACTGCCGCCGCGGAAGCTGATTTGAAGCAGGCCATGAGCGTTGATCCCAATAGCATCAATGTTCCGCTGGAATATGCGACACTGTTATGTAAAACCAACCGTAAGGACGAAGCGCGGAAGATGTATACCAGCGTCCTGAATCGGGAGCCCAAGAACCGTTATGCCCTTGAAGGTATGGGATACCTGGCGCGCGACGCGGGCGACAACAAGGTGGCCGAAGAATATTTCAACCGCCTGGCGGAAGCCTATCCGAATGACTATGTCGCCCATCTTGCCCTCGGCGACCTGTTCACGGCTACGCGCGACTTCGCCCGAGCTAACGCCGCCTACGAGAATGCCTATAAACATGCTCCGCAGAATGCGGTTGTGGTGGCCAACGCTGCCAATGCGGCCATTGAGGCGCGCAAGTTCGATTTGGCGGGCCTTTGGATCAAGCGCGCGACTGGCGCTATGAACGACGATTCTCGGGTGATGCGCGAGCGCGAGCGCTATCTATTCCACACCGGCAAATACCTGGAGTCGGCCCGGCTTGGTTACCAGGTGCTGCAAAGATTGCCCAAAGACCGCAATGCCTCCGTGTATCTGGGTTACGCGCTTTATAACCTGGGCCGCTATGACGACGTGCTGGCGTTGACCACCAGGTACGAGAACATCTTGCCCAAGGAATCGAATTTTCCGCTGCTGACTGGGCACGTGCACAAGCAATCACAACTGCTGGACCAGGCTGCCGATGACTACGGCCGTGCCATTGAGCGTGATCCCAAAATGGTGGAAGCCTATGTCAACCGCGGTTACGTAGAAAACGACCTGCAGCAGGCGCAACGGGCTGTGGGTGATTTCCATCAGGCGCTCGAAATCAGCCCCAACAACGGAATTGCGCGGTTGGGGCTTGCTTTTGCCGACCTGCAACTGCGGCGTGGCAAAGACGCGCTGGAGCAGGCGGATGCCGCGCAAAAGCTGATGGGAGAATCGGGGGCCACACATCTGGCCCGGGCGACCGCTTACCGGCAGATGCGGTCGCTGGCGAATGCGGAAAAGGAATACCGCGCGGCATTGAAGTATGCGCCTGATGAGGAAAAGTTACATATGGCGCTGGCCGATACGCTGTATCACGAGCGTCACTATTCGCAGGCCATCGCAGCTTTGAATGACATGATGCGGCTTGAGCTGGAAGACCGGGCGCAAGTTTATGCGGAGATGGCGCACAATTACGCGTATTTGCATCGGCGCGACGAAACCATGCGTTACGTTAAGGCAGCGGAAGAGGAAGACCACAACTCTTCCGCAATCCTGCTTGATACCGGCGATGCGCTGCTGACACTCGGTGACCACGATGCCGCCATGGAGCGCTTTGCCCGCGCCCTGGATGCGCCCGATGCCGATCGCGTGCAGGCACGGCTGGCCATCGCCAAACTTTTCGTGCGTGACGGCAAGTGGGATGATGCCCGCCAGCAGGTGGGACTGGCTTGCGCCGAGGCGCAGGTGGAAGAAGCCTCCCCGGTGACCTCCGACGACCTGGTCGAGGCGGCCAACATTTTTCTGGCAATCCAGGATTTCGATCTGGCCGAGCGTTACTTCGCCAAGGCGCGGCAGGCAGGCGCCAGTGACGAGGCCGCGGCGGTGGGTCTGGCCAATGCCTATCTTGCCCAAGGCAACGATCGCCAGGCAGAAGCCGAGCTGGCCAGCTTGGGAGATCCAGCCGGTTATGCCGGCAGTTACGACTACTCGATGGCCATGGGAAACGTTTACCGGCATCGTGGCGACAATGTGCATGCCATGACATCGTTTGCGCGCGCCAACCAATTGGCGGGCGAGGATGATCAGGTCGCCGAAAATGAATTGATGGACGTTGCCGTTACGACGACCCCACGATTTACCAGATTGACGCCAAGCTGTTCAACGCACTGGGTACGGGATTGCTGCCCGCGCCACGTGTCTCTACGCAAACCATGCTGACCAATGTTGTGCATCTCCATGAAAAAGGTCTGCCACCGATGCACGGCATGTTCCAGATTCGGGATGCGCGTGGTGTGACATCCATTCCCAGCGAGGCGCTTATTCTTCGCCGGGATACGCACGATTTCACGTGGAATTTGGGAATTGCGCCCACGCTGCATCTGGGCAGCGCATTCATCAACTTCGATACAGGGGTGCAGTACACGTGGCGGCGCGACAGCCTGAATCGTGACTCCGCGCTTGCCATGAACCAGAACCTGTTTCGCCAGTTTCTGTATTTGAATACCAGTTCTTTTGGAAATTGGCTGGCGATCCGCGGGCTGGCCTTCCATGAGGCAGGACCATTCACGGAGCGCCACCTGAGTTCCAAAGACAATGGCGCGAAACTGGAGTTCATTGTCGGGCGTCCGTGGGGAAAGACGGCGCTGATTACGGGCTATTATGTCCGCGACCTGCAGTTTGATCCCCTGATTCGTGAATTTTTCACCACCTCGACCTATGCCGGCCTGGAGCGAAAGTTCGGCCAAAAGTTGAAGGTAACGGCACTGGGTGAATACATCCGCTCCTGGCGAGTGCAGGACTTTCAGTTCGCTGCGGCGCAGTCTCTGCGGCCGGCGGGCTCCATTGAATTCAAGCCGACACCGAGGTGGTCGTTCAATGCCGAGGTTGCCTCAGCGCGCGGACAAGGATTTCATTCCTATGACAACGTGCAAGGCGAATTTCTCATCTCTTATTCAAAACCCGTTCATCGCAACGTGAATGATGGGACGGGAGAAATTTCAATCGACTACCCGTTGCGGTTCTCGGTGGGAATTGAGCAACAAAAGTTTTTTAATTTTGCTGGCCGCGGCCAAACGTTCTTCCGACCGGTGGTGCGTTTGACGCTCTTTTAGAGCCAGAGGGGCCCCATGAAAATTTGCTTGGTAAGTGCGTTTCCGCCCAGCCGGCGGGGACTGAATGAGTACGGTTTCCACATCGCGCGAGAGTTGCAGCAGGATTCCTTAAGCAGCCTCATCATCCTGGCGGATAAGCTTGACGGCCAGGATGGCCAACCCGAGCTGGAAAATTTCGACGTACAGCGGGTATGGCGCTTCAACAGCCTTTCTACTCCTACTCGTCTACTGCAGGCCGTTCGCCGCTTTAAGCCCGACGTCCTCTGGTTTAACCTGTTATTTTCCACCTTCGGCGACAGTCCCGTGGCCGCTTTTAGCGGGCTGGCAACGCCGGCGCTGACTCGTCTCACCGGCTGCTACACCCACATCACGCTGCACCACCTCATGGACAATATCAACCTGGACGATGCCAACGTGCGTTTTCCGCGTCTTTACCGGCTGGCCGGGAATGTGGCAACTCGTTTGTTGCTGATGGCCAATTCGGTTTCGGTGCTCTTGCCCGCCTATCGGCGGACCCTCATTGAGAAATACCGGGGAGACAATGTGCACTTTCGTGCGCACGGAATTTTTTCCGCCCGGCCAGAGTATCCGGATTTCATCCGCCGTGGCAATCCTGAGCACCGCATTCTGGCCTTCGGAAAATGGGGAACGTATAAACGGCTGGAGCAGTTGATCGAAGCCTTTTTCCTGCTGGCCCGCGAGGTGCCACAGACGCGTCTGATCATCGCCGGATCGGACCATCCTATGACTCCCGGTTATGTGGAGTCGATGGCCCAGCGCTTTCGCGGGCACAACAACATAGAATTCACCGGCTACGTTGCTGAGGAAAAGATCCCTGATCTGTTCGGCACGGCTACCGTTCTGGTCATGCCCTACCACTCCGCCACCGGGGCCAGCGGCGTGGCCCATCTGGCGTGCCAGTATGGGGTGCCGATTATTTCTTCCGATATTCCCGACTTCCGTTCCATGGCGGAAGATGAAAACCTGGCCATCAATTTTTACGAAATTGGGAGCGCGCCAAGCATGGCCCACGAAATTCTGCGGCTATTGCGCGACCAGAAAATGCAGCGCGAGATGGCGGAGCAAAATTTTTCTGCCGCGCTGCGCATGACGATGCCGCAAGTCGTGCGCCAATACTTGCGCTCCTTTGATATATATCAGCGTTCCAGGGCGCTGGAACCGATGTCCCGCTTCCGGCGCCTGCCGGCATGGATTCCTTCGCGCTCCATTTTCTTTCGCGCAGCCGCGCCGGGATGGCAATCATGGATGTAAGGGCAATCTTGGTGGTTACACCTCCTGAGCCGCCGTCGGGTGAATGCTTCGCCGGAGTACCGTTGGCGCTGGCCGATATTGTCGGTAAGAGCCTCGTCGAGCATACCTGTGACCGCCTTGGCCGCTTCGGCGTCGAGGAAGTTGCCGTCGTTTGCGAAAAGCGCTTTCACAATTCGGTCCACTTCTTTGGCAAGGCTCCAGCCCACAGGCTGATGTTGGAGCAGGAGAGTGTGTGGAGCACCTGCCAAGGCGTATTTAGCGATTTCGCGCAAGCCGGCGCTGAAGTGGTGCTGGTACAACGCCTGGGCGCCTACACGGAAGTCAATTTCGATCATCTTCTGCAATTTCATCTGGACCGCAGGGCGCACGTTAGCGCTCTTTCTGACATTGATGGCAGCCTCGATCTGGTGGCGATCAGCGCCTCGCGGCGGAACGATGCCGCTTTCCTGTTTCGCCACCGCCTGACGGAGTTTCGTGTCCTGCCGGCAAAGTATCTTTACAACGGCTTTGTCAATCGGATGCGTCATGCCAGTGATCTGCGCCGATTGACCTGTGATGTGCTGCTCGAGCGCACCGAGCTCCGGCCGGTTGGGAAGCAGATTCGTCCCGGCGTCTGGGCGGGCCGGGGTGTTCGTGTAGAACGGGGAGCACGGGTGGTCGCGCCGGCTTATCTTGGCGAGGGAGCAAGAATTCGGGCGGCGGCGGTTGTAACCCGCGGGTCTTCAGTTGGCCATCACGCGGAAATCGACTGCGGGACCATCGTCGACGCCTCGAGCGTGCTTCCTTTCAGCTATGTAGGCGCCGCGCTGGAGCTTGCAAACTGCGTTGCCGGATCCAAGCACCTGGCGAGCCTGGAACGCAACGTCGATGTTGAAATTGCAGATGGCAAGCTGCTGAACGTCAGGTCAGCGAGTGCCTCCCATCGCGCGCTCCAGAGCGCCGCCCTTTTTACCAAGTTTGTGCCCCTGGAAATGGTTCGCGGTATTTTTGCGCTACGCCGCCCTACATCCTCTCTCGAAGTGCCCGATGGGATTGCCCCTTCCGCGCTTCAGGGAGCGGCTGAGGTGGAGCGAAAACGCAAGGAACGGGAGAGGATGCAGTCATCCGCTCCTGCCGCGTTCGAGAATCAACTCGTCGTAGTGAGGAGATATGGTGGAGATCAATAAGAATAAAAGCCGGCCGGTCGTGGTCAAACGTGTCCCCGAGCGGCTGAACCGGATTCAGGCGCGGAAATTATTAAGTGAAGTAAGGCCTTTTCTGGAAAGTGACCACCCGCAGGTTGTCTTTGATTTCAGCAATGTGCGGCAAATGGATACCGCCGGGGTGGAGATGTTGCTCTATTGCGTGAGCCAGGCTATGAAGCGGGATGGAGACGTGAAGCTGGCGTCCGTTTCTCCTCAGGCAGCGACGGTTTTAGAACTTACCCGCACCTGGCGATTGTTCGAGACTTATGAGAACTCAACCGACGCGGTGCGCAGCTTCAGTTGTTTTCTGCCCAATACCTTGCGGTTTCCCACTCCGGCTGCCGCCAGAGACGGGAACCCCACGGAGAAGGCCGCATGATTGTAGCCTCGCCCGAAACCGTGGCCACCGTTCCGCCCCTTTGGCGGATCTGCTGGCAACAGGCAGTCTCGGCGCTGCGCAGGAATCGGACCCAGGCCGCGATCCTGGGTGGCAGCATGATCATGTTGCTGGGCTCAGTCGGCGTCAGCGGCGTCAACTTCGTCTACAACATGGTTACGGCGCGGCTGTTGGGCCCCACAGATTTTGGCCATATCACCGTTGCCGTCACACTGCTGATGTTCGCCTCGGCTATTACCCTGGCGTTTCAACTGGTGTGCGCAAAGTTTGTGGCCCGCAATGAATCGCTGGCGGGCAAGAAGAAAGTGATTCGTGACCTTCACAAAAAGTCATGGCTGGTTTCCACGCTGGTTGCCTTGGGACTGGTGCTCTCAAGCAGCGCCGTAACCCGGTATTTGAACCTGCCCACGCGGTCCATCGTTCTCTTTCTGGCGCTGGGAATCTGGTTTTACGTCCCACTCGGGGTCCGGCGGGGAGCGATCCAGGGAATGTGCGCCTTTCCCCGGCTGGCTTCCAACTTCTTGCTGGAAGTTGGCGTGAAATTTGTAGCAGCGGTTGCCTTCATTGAATTTTTGCTGCACACCGGTCTGGCGCCGGCGGTGATGGGTGCGATTGCCGCCATTACATTGTCGGTGATCGCTGCTTACTTCCTGCCTCCATTGACGCCGCACTTGCGCGCGCGTGACCCGCAAGACCTGGTCTACGCCTGCACTCCGGCCTCGGCCCAGGAAGGCATACAGGCCATTGTTTTTTTTATCGGGCAGGTGCTCATTACCAACACCGATATGGTCATGGTGAAGCATTTTTTTGCCCCCCGCGAGGCGGGAGTGTATGCAGCGATTGCATTGGTGGGCCGGGTGCTGTACTTCGTCTCATGGTCGCTGGTGAGCGCCATGTTTCCCATTACCGCCAGCGCCCAGAAACCGGACGCGAATTTTTCTGTCGTGGCTGTTCCCCTGAGCTTAGTGCTGGTGATTTCAGCGGGCTTTGTGGCGATTACGGCGATGATTCCGCATTTCATCATGCATCTGGTATTTGGCGCCGCCTTCCGCATGCCCTCCGAGGGCCTGCTGAGCCTCTACGCCGCGGCCACGGGAGTGTATGCATTGAGCGTGGTGCTGATTGCCTACGAGATGTCGCGAAAAATTGCCAATACCGCCTGGTTGCAATTGCTGTTTAGCGGCCTCATTGTTACCGGCATCTATTTCTTCCATGCCGATCTTCAAGAAGTTGTTATGGTGCAACTGGTTTTGATGTCGCTGATGTTAGTGATCGTCTCATTGCCTTTTATGCGCGTGCATATCCGGCGAGTCACGCGATTTGTGGAAGAGAGGAGGACGGCATGAAAAAGCTACAGCGGATTGTTGAAGCTGAAGTTATTGCTGAATTTCTCAGAAACGAGTTTTATCATCCTGATTTCCACTATGATCGTGAGAAATTTGAGCGGGTCGTCCTCAAGGCAGACCTGAACGACGAACTCGAGAACGCGCTGCGCCGTGCACTGCTGTTCCGCCGCCGCGGGCACATGTGGCGGGAGCTGCCGCCCGATACCGAATGGTGGCTGGTGCAGGTGGAACCCCAGGACCTGACCAAAATACGGGTCTTCCCGCGCGCCCATTGGAGAAAAATTGCCAATGGCAGCTTTTACCTGTACGACATCGTGCGCCGCATCCGCCGCAATGACTTGCCTCCGAGCGTAAAGGAATTCATCGCCAAGATTCAGTCGCTCAGCTACCGTTTGCGCAGGGAAATCGACACCAGTTGTGTGCTGCTGATCGGCATGGATGAGGCCCGTCCGCTGACAATTCTGGAAGGCAACCATCGGCTCACGGCCGCGGTGCTGGCTTCCCCAGAGCTGGTGCAGCGCCAGTTCCGCGTACTCTGCGGTTTCTCGCCCAGCATGAACCAGTGCTGCTGGTATCAAACCAACTTCAACACGCTGTGGCGCTATTTCAAAAACCGAATCAACAATCTGCATAACAAGGACGCAGAGGTCTCCCGCCTGCTTCAGTTGCAACGCTGGACTCCGGCTGCCCAAGCCGTGCAAATTACCGCCCCCCCGATCACGGTTAAGGCGCCGGTCATCAAGGCGCCGATTGCGGAGAAAAAAAACGCGGCCGGAGAAGTTTCCCCGGACGCCATTCTGGATTCAAACTGAAAGCGAGACAGGAAATTTTTGGAGGTTCCCCCCATGAAGATCAAGCAAATTGTGGCGTCCGCGTTGGTTTTTGCGCTTTGCGGCGCGCCTGAACTGGTGCAAGCGCAATCGCAGACGGCCCCGGCGACTGCCACCTCGAACGCGCAGCCCGCAGCACCGGCCACTGCTGGCAACGAAGCCCAGGCGCAACGGTCGTCGACTCCCGTGGCCAATGGGCCACAAACAAAAGGCGTGACGGTGGATCCATCGCAAGGTCCGTTGCAGCCGGTACCGGCGGAAACTCCGCTCCCGCCGGATTCGATAGAACCCGCAGGCGCGGCCCAGGCATCGCCGGCTGGTTCCAATTCCAAGCCGCAGGCGCAGCCGGCCCAGACAGAAACGCAAAACCTGCCGGCCAATCCTGCACCGCAAACGCCCTCAGAGCCGGTGGGCGCTGCGGCAGCGCAGAAGGGACGCGCCGCCGGAGGGGCCGCCTCCAAACCCGCGGGTACGGCCATTGCTCCCGCCAAGCAGGGCCAGGTGCGCTCCTGGCTGATTCGCATCGGTGCGATCGCGGCTGCGGGAGCAGCCTTGGGCACGGTGTACGCCCTCTCACGCAAGAGTCCCAGCATTCCACCGGGCGCTCCCACGCTGGCTCTGCATTAAAACGGGTGCGAGGCGACAATTGCATCTCACAGCAACGAAGAAACGCGGTTTTCTGGTAACTTTTTCCGGCCTGGATGGCTCCGGCAAAAGCACGCAGATCGAGCATTTGAAACATCGCCTGGCCGCGCAGGGGTACAGTTCACGGCTGCTCGCTTTTTGGGACAACGTTGTGGTGTTTTCTCCT
>QIAW01000476.1:1124-4686 GCA_003225655.1 Acidobacteriota bacterium | reverse complement strand
GGTCACAGGTTTCTCGTATCGACGATGAGAATCAACACGCGGTAGTATAGCTGATCTGTATTGCAACACCCAGCTCTGATGGAAAAGCCGGTTTTCGACCAGAATTTCCGCATGCAGTTTGAGGAGCTGCTGAAGTGGCGGCGCGATGTCCGCAGCTTTCGCAACGATGAAGTGGATCCTCAGCTCACCGAGCGCCTGATCGCGCTGGCTACGCTTGCTCCTTCGGTGGGCTATAGCCAGCCCTGGCGTTTTGTTTTGGTGGAATCTGCGGAATGCCGCGAATCCATACGGGCGAATTTTGAACTCTGCAACCGGCAGGCCCTTGACGCATATTCGGGCGAGAAGGCGCAACTCTATGCCAAATTAAAGTTGGCTGGTTTGCGTGACGCCCCTGTGCACCTGGCAGTTTTTCTGAACCAACAAACCGAGTGCGGAAGCGGCTTGGGCAGAATGACCATGCCAGAGACACTCGAATACTCCGCCATCCTGGCAGTTCACACGCTATGGCTGGCTGCGCGCAGCTATGGCCTCGGTGTAGGCTGGGTTTCGATTCTCGATCCCGCAAAAGTCAATACAAGTCTGAACCTTCCTGAAGAGTGGAAGCTGATTGCATATCTCTGTATCGGCTATCCACAAGAGGAGCACCCCAGTCCGGAACTTCTCCGCAACGGCTGGGAGGTGAAATTGCCCGCATCCGACATTCTCATCAGACGCTGATCGAATCCGCGAGAGCCTTTAGCCAGTTTCCAAATCGGTATAGTCCCAAAATGGGAATCCAAGCTGATTTTTGTTGCGTTAGCGCGGCACTTGACGTAAGTTGGCGTTCTGAGAATTCATCTATCTTGCTAGATTGAAGAATTCAATCTAGATTCAGGAGACATTGTGCCAAAGCAAGAAGAGAAGACAGAGCGGCAGACCGTGATCCTTTATGCCGGCAGGGATCCCGGACTGCTCGTGGTGCGCAGGCTGCTTCTGGAACACGCGCGTTGCGTGGTGACTACAGCGGCCACTTGCCAGGCATTTGCCAAAGAGTTCTATGGAGGCGATTTTGATGGCGTCGTCCTGTGTAGCAGCGTCAAAAATACGGAACGACGAAAGATGGCATCGTTGGTGCTTCAACACAGCCCGTCGACCCCAGTAATTGTGATTTCCGAAGGCCCATTTAGTCACTACAACTTTGGTACCATCACTGTAGACCCGCAGCCGGAGTCCCTTTTAAACGCCATCGCCGAGGCGGTAAAGGGACCGCATCGTCGCCGCTCGGCATGAATATAAGTTCTATCTGGCAGGCGAAAGATAGGCAGGAACCATTGATTGCGCAAGGTTTTTGCGGTATCCGGGAGCCCTAGCAGCAAGGGGGGCGGCGGTATACTTGACCTATGGCCTGACCGGCTCAGCAGCTCTTTTCTGGCTGACTGCTGAGTGCTTCTTTTGCGGATTTCGCATCCAAATTGATAAGACCGGTTGCTGTCATCAGTGGCGTATAATCATCGAAGGACGCCGCGGTTTCAGCGCGCAAGGCTCTAAAACGCAGGCTGAAGGCAAGGCTGTCATGGTCTCTCCTAAACTTCTTCTCGGATTCGCCGCTCTCATCCTTCTCTCGGGAAGCGCCTTGTGCTCAGATGCGAAAGCGTCCAACGCACCCCCGTCCGGCCAAGATCGCCCCATGTTACAGCAGACCAGGTTCAACGTGATCCGCATGATCAACGCTGAAACTGTCTTCATACGCAAGCCATTCCCGGTGGGAGAAAAGGGGCTGGTCATCAAAAATGGCGTGATCACCCCCAACGATGAGCAGTTGAATTTCATGCTGGCACAGAGCGGCCCTGCCGCCAAACCCGGAGATCGCGCCAAGATTACCGATGTGCTTATCAAAGATCGCAGCATCATCGTTGAAATTAATGGCGGTCCCAGGAAAAAGAAGAAGTGGTATCAGCATATTGAAGTTGGCGTGGGTTCGAGCGGAAACACCGTTCCTGTTTCCACAGATACGGCGGAAAACGCCCGCGGCTCGTTTGTAGCCATTGTGTTTGACCGCTTCGTGCCCGAGATAAGCCCCGATGAGATCAAAAAGATCCTGGCCCCGGTTTTCGATTTCAATGCGCTCAATGCCGCCCAGGCTTATGTGGATACGCTGCCTCCCAAAGCGCGAGAAGCGGTAAAAAACCACGAAGTCCTGGTAGGGATGAACCGCGAGATGGTGGTGGCATCCAAGGGGCGTCCGGAACAGAAGGTGCGCGAGCACGACGAGCGCGGCGAATACGAAGAGTGGATTTACGGCCAGCCACCGGAAACCGTGGAGTTCGTTCGCCTCTATGGAGACGAAGTTGGCAGGGTCGAGGTCATGAAGGTGAACGGCGAAAAAGTGGTCCACACCGAGAAAGAAGTACAAGTCGAGCACTCTGGCATGGCGCAGTCACAAACCAATCAGCCAGTTCCGGCGGGTGAAGCCGGACAGCCCGGCGCGCCCTCATTGCGGCGTCCCGGCGAGACTCTACCCAACGATGACCCGCTCTCAGGGAATCCGTCTGCACCGAGGCCTACGGTTGCTGACCCACAGCCGAATGCTCCCGGTCCGGACCAGCCCGGGAGACCGCAACCGCCTGCATCTGTGCCGCACTAGACTTTGGTTCGTCTGGCATTGGCCGCCACTACGCTCATCGCATAAACTTAAAGAGTGAAGATAGCTCTAGGACAAATCAATTCCACGGTCGGCGATTTTTCCGGCAACGCGCAAAAGATTATTGATTACTCCCGCAAGGCCCTCGCCTCGGGCGCCGGTCTGATCGTCTTTCCTGAAATGAGCGTCTGCGGATACCCCGCGCGCGATTGGGTAGAAAAGCCGGACTTCGTCGCCAAAAGCCAGGAGACGGTGGAACGCATCGCCTCTGAGACGCAGGGCATCGCGGTGATTTGCGGATTTCCCACTCATACCAATTCCGAAACCGGCAAGACAGTCTTGAACTCGGCGGCATTGTTGCGCGACGGCAAAATAGAGTTCGTGCAATCCAAGATGCTGCTTCCCACATACGATGTCTTTGACGAAGCCCGCAACTTCGCTCCTGCGCGCGAGCAGTCGCTTTTGCCGTTTTGCGGCAGGCAGATGGCCCTTACCATCTGCGAAGATGCCTGGAATGATAAGCAGTTCTGGAACCGGCGACTGTACCGCGTGGATCCCGTGGAACAGCTCATGCGGGCCGGCGGCAATTTTGTGGTGAACATTTCCGCATCTCCCTTCTGGGTAGGGAAGCGCGAGCTGCGCCGCAAGATGCTGCAGGCCATTGCCCGCGAATACAAGGCTCCGGTGGTGATGGTCAACCAGATTGGCGGCAATGACCAACTGATTTTCGACGGGTCAAGCCTTGTGATTGGCCCGGACGGCTCTGTTATCGCGCAGGCCAAATCCTTCGAGGAAGACCTGATCTTCTTCGATCCCAACACCCTCTCCGGCGATCAGCACGAGCCGCTGGAAGGCGCTGAGGCCAGCGCCTATGCCGCCCTGGTCCTCGGGACCCGCGATTACGTCCGCAAATGCGGCTTCCAGCGCGTCATCATCGGTTTG
>QIAW01000476.1:0-1111 GCA_003225655.1 Acidobacteriota bacterium | reverse complement strand
GTTTGAGCGGAGGCATTGATTCTGCCCTCACCGCAGCCATCGCGGTGGATGCCCTGGGTCCGGAAAACGTGATCGGCGTGGGCATGCCCAGCCCCTATTCCTCGCGCGGCAGCATTGATGACAGCCGCGAACTGGCCACCAATCTTGGCGTCCGCTTTGAGTTGTTGCGCATCAACGGCATCTTTGATGCCTATCGCCAGGTTCTCAAGCCCGTGTTTGCCGGGTGCCCGGAAGATATCACCGAAGAAAATATTCAGTCGCGCATAAGGGGAAACCTGTTGATGGCGCTCTCCAACAAATTCGGGGCGCTGGTGCTCAGCACCGGCAACAAGTCTGAGCTTGGAATGGGATACTGCACCCTCTACGGCGACATGGTCGGTGCGCTGGATGTTCTTGCCGATGTGCCCAAGACGATGGTGTATCGCCTCTCGCAATACGTAAACTCTCGCCGGCCGGTGATTCCTAAGTCCACGTTGGAAAAGCCGCCCTCCGCCGAGCTACGGCCTAACCAAAAAGACAGTGACGGGCTGCCGCCGTATGAGATCGTGGATGTGATCCTCGAAGACTACATCGAAGACAACAGAAGCGCTGTGCAGATCGCCGAAGAGCACAAGTTTGACCTGAAGCTTGCAAGAAAAATTATCAGCATGGTGGAGCGCAGCGAGTTTAAGCGCCAGCAAGCCGCTCCCAGTCTGAAAATCTCGGAGAAGGCGTTCGGCATGGGCCGCCGCTTTCCCATCGCGGCCAAGATTCAGATATAAAACATGACCCCAACGAAAGACAAAACGCGCTCTGCGCTGCATGGCAAGTCTGTGCTGATCACCGGCGCTGCAAAACGTATTGGCCGCGCCTGCGCGCTGGCCCTGGCCGAAGCCGGCGCTGATGTCGCCATTACCTACCTGCGCTCGCGGAACGACGCGCAAAAGACCGCCCGCGACATCGCCAATCTCGGCGTCCGTTCTCTGGCAGTCGAGTGCGATGTGCGCGACGATAAAAGCATTCACGCAGCGGTCAAGAAGGTTCTGGGAGAATTCAAACAGCTAGACATCCTGGTCAACAACGCGGCCTTTTATGAGACCGCCGAGGTTGACGAGATCACCCTCGAGCAATG
>QIAW01000061.1 GCA_003225655.1 Acidobacteriota bacterium | reverse complement strand
GCCCAGGTTCTCGATACTAATGGTCACCAGGAAGCCGCTGGCGGCCCCGGAGTTCAACAGCGGCTTCGCATAGGTAGAGGCCACGCGGAAATCGGGCAGCCCGCGGTCGTGATAAACCCAATCGTTGAAAAAACTCTCCAGGTCTGTTGTGGCCCCCGCGGCCTTGGCCTCGCTCTCGAGCAGATGCTGAAGATAAGCAGGCTCGGTGTCTTCCGTCGCCTGATATTTCGCAAGGGCATGCTGCAACACGGAGTCGCCCAGCATGTCGCGCAGCATCCACCAGACGTACATGGCCTTGCTACGGTACAGGACTTCATCGTTGCCCGCTATAAGCGAGGTAAAAGTAATCGAAACCGGGCGAGGATGCGCATGCAGGGCAATCTCGACGTTTTCTTTTTCATCGTCAATGAGCGTCGGGAGCTGTTGCGCCATATAGTCGAGGGCTGCGGCGCGGTTTTCCTGGTTCTCGCTTGCAAGCGCCTGGGCAAAGTGGGCCGCGCCTTCATAAATCCAGACGCGAGGAGAAGGAAACGCCGCATGGGTAAATTGATGCGCCAGGGAGAGCGCGGCGGATTTCGCTCCTCTTTTGACCGGGGTGAACAGCGCCTCGCCGCTCTCCCAGGGCACATCCTTGGCATCGGGCAGCGCAATCATCAGCACGCCGCGTTTGCTGTTGCCGAACCACTTGTTGACCAGGGTCTGGGCGGGCTTCATCAGCGCAGCGTAATCGGCGGCGGCTTGTGCCTGATCGGCTGGGTAAACGATAGTGGCGTTGACACCCTCGGCGGCCATCTCGCGCCGGGCAAGCGCGCCCAGGGCGAAGCTTGGCGTTGTGAATCCAAGTGTTGCTACAGGAAAAGCGGCGCAGCTCATTGCCGCGGAATTTTGTCTGGCGGCGGGCTGCCGCGCCAGAGTCTGCACCGAGGCGCCGAAGACCATCAACTGCTCACCCGGCTTTGCCGTGGGTGTACAGGCCTCGAGCTTGAATTGGGCTGAAGATTCCCGGTTCTTCCATTTTTGCAGCACCAGGGAATAGGACGAACCATCAGAGATGGAAACCGCGTCCGTCGCCACCAGATACCACGCCACGAAGCCGATGCCACGCACAGCGGAAAAGCTGCCGGCAATCTCATCCCAATCGTTGGCCGCGGCAACATCTTTGGAAGCGCCGGCCTGCTCCATGCGAGCGGTGCTTTTGTCGATGGCCCCGGCGTAGCTGATTTCCAGCTCCACTGTTCCTTGAGGCGCGATGTTCTGGGGAAAGGTGAGCACCGCCTCAGAGAGTTCGCCGGTGTGGTCTACGTCGGAGACAAACGAGTGGGTAACATGGAGCAGCGGTTTTCCATTGAGCTCAATGGATTTCCAGTCGAGGGAAGAAGAAATCTGCAGCACCGCATCATGCTGCGGCTGGTCGGAGTCATTGCGCAGCACGACTTTTCCCGTGGCGGCGAAGCCATGCGTAGCCGGGTCAATCTGCGCCTTCAAATCGTATTGCGTTATGGAGAAGGCGTTGCGGTCAAGGGCGTGCAGCCGTAAGGCGCAGAGCAGCAAGAAAGCAAAACTTGTGATGCGAAACCCGAAACTTGAAACTCGAAACTTGAAACTTCTTCTCATTTTTGCTTTGCTCGGCGTTGGCGCACAATCTCATACATGACCACTCCGGCGGCAACGGAAACATTCAAAGAAGGCACGCTGCCCAGCATGGGGATGGAAACCAGGAAGTCGCATTTACGGCGCACCAGGTCATGCAGTCCTTTGCCTTCGGCGCCCAGGATGAGAGCGCAATCCACGTTGTAGTCAACCTGGTCGTAGCTCTGTTCGCCGCGCTCGTCGAGGCCCACCGTCCAGACATTTTGCGATTTCAGCTCTTCGACGCTGCGGGCAATGTTGGTGACGCGTGCGACCGGAATGTGTTCGGAAGCTCCGGCTGAGACTTTGGCCACCGCCCCGGTAACACCGGCAGCGCGGCGCTCGGGAATGACCACTCCATCCACCCCGTCGGCGTCAGCGGTGCGCAGAATCGCGCCCAGGTTGTGGGGATCTTCCACTCCGTCGAGTACGACGACAAACGAATGCGCGCCCCGTTTATTGGCCAGCACATCCTCGAGATCTGAGTAGGCTTTGACGGTGACACTGGCCACCACGCCCTGGTGTCCGGCGGTGTGCGCCATGCGGTCAAGATGATGGCGCGGCTCAAAGCGGACGGGAATACCCGTGGCGCGGCACTGGTCAATAATGCGCTGCAGCTTCAGGTCGCTGCGTTCCCGGGCGACGGTCACATGAGAAATACTTTTTGCGCGCGACTTGAGCGCCTCGCCAACCGCATGCAGTCCGTAAATGAAATCCACATTTATGAGTGTACCCCAGCGAGCGCAACCGCGGATTGCACGGATCACGCGGATGAATCTGTTTTCTGCTAAATTCAATCAACGCATGGTCCGAAGGATTGATTTAATCTTTAGTCTGAGAACTGAGAACTGAGAACCGAGAACCGAGAACTACTGTGGACGTCTTCATTCTCTCCGCTGTTCGCACCCCGATAGGAAAATTCGGCGGCGGTCTGGCATCGCTCACCGCGGCCGATATGGGCGTGGCTGCAGCCAAAGCTGCCATGCAGTGCGCAGGTGTCGACTCGCAGCAGGTAGAAGAGACCATCTTCGGCAATGCCCGTCAGGCGGGTGGTGGACCGAATGTGGCCCGGCAGATTTCCATCCGCAGCGGTGTTCCCAAAGAGATACCGGCTTACACGGTGAACATGGCATGCGCCTCGGGGATGAAATCCGTTGCCTTAGGATTCGAGGAGATCGCGCACGGCAACCTGGAGTGCGTGCTGGCGGGCGGGGCGGAATCCATGTCGCGCCTGCCCTATTACCTCGAAGGCGCGCGCTGGGGAATGCGCTTAGGCAATCAGGAGCTGGTGGACGGCATGTATCGCGATGGATTTTTCTGTCCCATGGCCAAGATGCTGATGGGCGAGACCGCCGAGGTGCTGGCCGTGCAATACAAGATCAGCCGAGAGGAACAGGACCAGTTCGCGCTGACATCGCAACAGCGCGCCGAAAAAGCGATGCAGCAAAACAGATTTTCAGCCGAGATCGTGCCTGTGACCGTGGAAGGCAAAAAGGGAAGCACCATCGTTAACTGCGATGAGCACCCGTTCCTGGGGGCCACGCTGGAAAAGATGGCGAAGCTGGCCCCTGTCTTTTCCAAAACGGGAACCATCACCGCCGGCAACTCCTCCGGCATCACGGACGGCGCCGCAGCCATCATTCTGGCCGGCGAGGCGTTTGTTAAAAAGAACAATCTGAAACCGCTGGCCAGAATCCGCGCTGTGACTTCGGCGGGTGTCGACCCACGGACGATGGGCATCGGCCCGGTGCCGGCAATTCGCAAGATGGAACAGAAAAACGGACTGAAGCTCGCCGACTTTGACCTGATCGAATTGAACGAAGCTTTCGCCGCTCAAGTATTGGCCTGCGACCGCGAGCTGCACATGGACCATGCGAAGCTCAACGTCAACGGCGGCGCTATTGCCTTAGGGCATCCCATAGGCTGCACCGGCACGCGCATCACCGTAACCCTGCTGCACGAAATGCTGCGGCGAAAATCGAAACGGGGACTGGCGACGCTGTGCGTCTCGGGCGGCATGGGCATGGCGCTGGCGGTAGAAAGCACGATCTGAGAAAAGCTATGTTTCTGGACTGTTGATTCGCATAGTCCGACGCTCCAAACCTTTCCCGGTCTGCTGTGGGGCGTGACTCAATCACTGAGAACTGAGAACCGAGAACTGAGAACTGTTTTTTAGAGTTTGCTCACAGTGTTGCTGCCGAGGTTCGTCACCCAGATGTTGGCCCCGTCAAAGGCCACTCCAAAGCCGGCGCCGACGGCAAAGGTACCCAGCAGCGTGCCATCGCTGGCCCGGAGTTTGCTCACAGTGTTGCCGGAGAAGGCGTCTCGGTTCACCCAGATGTTGGCCCCATCAAAGGCTATACCAGAGGGGTGGGCGCCGACGGCAAAGGTGCCCAGCAGAGCGCCATCGCTGGCCCGGAGTTTGCTCACGTTGCTGCTGGAGAAGTTCGTCACCCAGATGTTGGCCCCGTCAAAGGCCACTCCTTGGGGTAAGCTGCCGACGGCAAAGGGACTTCCCGGCTGTGGCGCGCCATCGCTGGCCCGCAGCTTGCTCACATTGTTGCCGTCCTGGTTCGCCACCCAGATGTTGGCCCCGTCAAAGGCTAATCCCTGGGGGTTGGCGCCGACGTCAAAGGTGCAAGCGCTCATATTCACGGGATTAACAACGCCCGCGCAGGCGCCATCGCTGGCCCGCAGCTTGGT
>QIAW01000475.1 GCA_003225655.1 Acidobacteriota bacterium | reverse complement strand
CATGTTGAGTTCATTCGACGCGAGCATCCAAGAGCGGCGCCGCAACTCAAAACATCAGTGATTCGAACAACAAATAGCTTCCGCTTTCCTTCGCCCATCGAACGAGACAGCTTGGCCCGTTCTTCCTGACGACGATGACCGCGCCAGAATTCAAAAAAAAGCGCCAGACTATATCGTGGCAAAACGCGTGCTCTTAATGCATCGGGACGGCATTGACTGCCCTCGCTCGCCGCACCTTACGCTGCTACGAAGACAGACAATCGGCGGTATCGATGACACTACGCTTTTTAGGGGGGATGGTGCTGGCGCGCATTGCACGCCAGCAGGTCGCGTAGTCAACCATCAATCCGCTATTACGATTGCCCTGCACTTGCCCACGAAAAATCCTGCGGCTAGAAGTTGTACCTCAATCCTAGCTGCATGATGCGCGGTTCGTGGACCGATAAAACGCTTCCAAAGGTCTGACTCGTAAAGCTCGTATCAATCTGCTGGAAGTTCGTGTGATTGAACACGTTGAATGTCTCCAGCCGGAACTGGAAGTTCGAACCCTCAGTCACCTTGATGTTCTTGAACAGCGAGAGGTCCCAGCGCTCAATGCCAGGTCCCCGGATAGCGCCCCGCCTCGCATTCCCCGGAAGGTTTCCTGTGGGGGAGGGATCGGCAAATACTGAGGTGTTAAACCACTGTTCAAATGTATGTGGCGCACTTGCATTCGGGGAGCCGGTCTGATCAGGCCGGCCTGGAGGAAAACTGCCAAAGTTGCTGGTGGAGGTGTTGTTAACAAAAGGATCGAGCAGCCCCAATCCCGCCGGGTCTATGTTGACACCCTGCGGCGACAGGAAGAGGCCTGAGTTAAAGGTCACAATTCCTGAAAACTCCCAGCCTCCGACCAGGTGGCCAATCGCGCCCTTCTGCGACTTCATCCAGGGAAACTCATAGACGAAATTGGCGTCGAAGACATGGCGGCGGTCAAAATCCGCCGGCCCATATTCGGCACGCAGATTTGTGTTCTGTTGTGGAGTAGCAAAATCGTTACCGGCATTCGTGAGCGCGTGCGACCAAGTATAGTTCAAGTTAATCTGCGCACCACCACGGAAATGCTTCTGCAAACTCGCCTGCAAGGAGTGGTAGTTGGCACTGAAAATCGGCGAAGAAACATTGATCGGCCCATATCCCTGGAACGGACGCACCAGGCTGAGCACGCCCGTATTGGAGCCATTGATGGGGCCGGGTTCGCCTGTGGCAGCGACCACCGCAGCATTGCGGTACGCACCCGCCAGGGGCTGGTTAATATCCACAACTCCAATCAGGTGTTTACCCGCGTTGCCGTAGTATCCGACGTCGAGAATGAAGCGCATGGGCAGCTCCTGCTGCACATCCAGACTCCACATCTCGGTATAAGGCAGGCGCCAGCGTGTAGCCACCCCTTTTACGAACTGCGGGTTGGTATCCACGCTCGGCGTGCCGGACGCGGGATCATTAAAGACCGTGTTGGCAATGTTGATTGCCCCCACAAACGGAGGATTGATAAAGAGATTGTTTTCCAGAAAACCGATCGCGGGAGCATCGTAGAACATCCCGAAGCCAGTTCGAATCGAAGTCTTACCGTTCCCAAATGGGTCCCAGGCAAGACCGAAGCGCGGAGCGAAGTCGGCGTAAGTCTGTCGTGCTACCGCATGACCAAAAGGAGATTTCACGGCCGCGCCCTGCACCTGGCTCAAGCCGGAGATCATCATGCCATTTAAAGGCTGGCCTGTTCCGGGAATAATCTGGCCCGTGCCATCAAGCTGCGGAGCAAACCCAGAATTGTAAAAAGCGGGATTGAAGTTCGTCGCCCGGTCCAAGGCATCCGTGGGTTGTCCGTAGTACATGTAGCGCACCCCATAGGTGAGCGTCAGGTTGCGCCGGATGCGGAACTCATCTTGGGCATAGGCTTCCAGCGTGTGCTGCCGGATCATGTTATGGAAGTCCTGCCGTGCCTGTTTGAAGTTCTCTACGTTTCCCAGCAGGAAGCTGGCCCATTCCTGTTGGAATGACGGCGCGTCGTTAGGATCGTTAGGATCCACGCTGAAGAAGCTGAATTCGCCATTGCTGGGATTTCCGCCGGCGTCATTTTCGTTTTTCTGGTAACGGCTGTAAGAGAAGCCGAATTTCATCGTGTGCTGCCCATGCACCCAGGTTAGATTGTCAAACCAGTTGTGGTTGATGTTGAAGTCGCGGTATGGCCCAAAACCGGCCAACCCACTACCCACGCCGAAGGCAATGTTGGGAATGCGTGGCAGGGCTGATGGAATTGGCAGTTTAACCGCGGAAACAACGTTAGGAGCATTCTTAAAGGTGCTGGCGCCAACCGGGTCGGAGACAATGCCGCCGGAAGACCATGCGTACCCTGCCTCATTCAGCAGTGTGGATTTGATCGTCCAGGTGCCCCGAACCAACAGGTTCTTTCCCGGGGAATTGGTGTTGCTGGTGGCGTACCCCAGGACATTGGTAAAGCCAAACAGTCCCGCAGGATTCAAGGTCGGGATGTCGTCGTTCATCCAACGGCCGGTGACCATCAACTTGGGTGAGAACGTATGGTCAACCCGAATAATCTCCTGGCGGTAATTGAATTCATTCTTACCGCTCATGATGAGCGAATCTGCAGCCGGATCCTGGGGCAGAGGAATATGAGAAAAAATGTCTTTCAAGTAGGCCACCGCCGCGGGATTGAAGCTTGCGGGGCCGATAACGAAGGTTCTGGCGCACGGAGCGCCGCCGCCCGAGAAGTCGAAGCTCGTGCATACTCCCGCCGGGACGGTCGCAGGGTCGAATATGCCGTTACGCTCGTTCTGGTTCGGGACGGTAACTTTCTGCGTCGATGACGTTATGATCCGTCTCACCTCTTCAGAAAAGAAGAAAAAGGTCTTGTTCCTTTCGGCGTTATAGTGCCCTGGAATAAAAATAGGACCGCTGAGGGTCCCACCGAAATCGTTGTAGCGCAAGGGATCGCGTGACAGCCGCTGCGCAGGATCGGCGACGTGCTTGTTTAAATAGCGGTTGGCGTTGAGAACATCATTGCGGAAGAATTCGTAAAGACCGCCGTGGAAGTTGTGGCCTCCCGAGCGGGTGACAATGTCGATCTCTCCGCCCGCGCCGCGCCCATACTCCGGACTGTAAAGGCTGCGCAGAACTTTGAACTCGGCGATGGCATCCACACTGGGGAAGTTGAGCAGGCTGAAGTTGCCGCCACGGTCTACGTTATCGGCGCCGTCAATGGTCCAGTTGTTCTGTGAGAAGCGCGCGCCGTTGATGGAAAAATCGATCTCGTTGGTGCCGCCGCCGGGAGTTTCCACACCCACAAAGATGTTGTCGGACACCGCGGCTGAGACTCCGGGCATCAGGGCTACCATCTCTTCATAGTTGCGGGCGCTGAGGGCCAGCTCGCGGATCTGGGTGCCGTTGATCAACCCTCCGGCTGCGGGCGACTGGGTTTCCACCTGAAGGGCATCGGCTTCTACGCTCACCACCTCTTGCACGCTGCCCGGCTGCAACGCCGCATTCACCGATAACCTGTCACTTACGTTCAGTTCAATGCCGGTCTTGCTGAAGCTCTTAAAGCCTGGCGCGGCAACCGTCACCGCGTAGCGGCCAATGGGTAGCAGGGGTGCTGCATAATAACCATTGTTGTCGGTTTGCGTAGTACGCTGCACTGCGTTGCGGTCAGTATTGACTACCGTCACCTTCGCATGAGGCACGACGGCGCCGCTGGAATCTGTCACCGTGCCTAAAATGGTCCCGGTGATCTCCTGGGCAGTCAGTGCGACAACGCCCAGGAACAACAATACAAAGATAATTGCGCTCTTTTTGCGTAGCATAAGCCCCCTCCCGGAAGAAAAAAGTCGGTGCATGGACCGCTTCGGGTGTGTAGTTAAACGTATCATTAAAACGATTTATTAGGGAATTGTCAAGAGGGGGGACAGAGGGAGGAAACGCGGTGATGAGACAGTGTCGAATACCCCAGCGGGGAGTGTGGGCAAGATGCCTAACACGCCAAGAAAGGACGGGATAAAATGCGCCAACAGAGAACGGAACAAATACGGTATCAAGAAACCTTCGCAGGCAGGAATCGGCGATACCCTCTCAAGATTACCCTTCAGGAAATGCCCAAAAAGGGAATGCCTCTTTTCAGGAGACTGCCCGCGTTGATTCTCTCACCACCAACTCGGGCATGATTTTGCTGCGGATCACGGCAAACTCGCGGCGCTCGAGTCCCGCTCGGATAGCTTCCACGACGGTCTCGACTGCCGTAGTTCCCATGGCCTCCATGGGCTGGCGGATCGTG
>QIAW01000474.1:524-2885 GCA_003225655.1 Acidobacteriota bacterium | reverse complement strand
GTTAACCTGTTTCCAGCGCTCAGTCTTCATGAGATTTCTTCCCCACTCAGCGCCCGGTAAAGCCAGGCCTTGGCCATGGTCCACTCGCGCTCCAGTGTCCGCTGAGAGAGTTTCAGCAATTCAGCCGTTTCTTCGACGGTCAAACCGCCGAAGTAGCGCAGTTCAACAATCTGACTTTTACGCGGGTCCTGCACGGCCAATCTTTCCAACGCCTCATCGAGGGCGAGTAATTCTTGGGATCGCGTTTCTGTTACTAACGCAGCTTCATCCAGGGTGACTTTCAGCCCGCCGCCGCCACGCTTGAGTGAGTGGCGTTCACGGGCATGGTCAACCATGATGCGCCGCATCAACTGCGCCGCCGCCGCGACAAAGTGGGTCCGGCCTTGCCAGACGGGCTTCGTATTATCAACCAGCCGCAGATAGGCTTCGTTGAGAATGGCGGTGGTTTGCAGGGTGTGGCCGGCGCGCTCCCGGCTCATGTAATGGTGGGCGAGCCGGTGCAATTCAGGTTGCACCAGCGGGATCAACTTCTCCAGTGCTCCCTCGTCTCCGCCGCTCCAGTCGCCGAGCAGTTGGGTGACCTCTTGTTGCGCTGGTGAGGGCGTCGTCATATGGGCTGCTCGACCCCGCAAATTCTAACACGAGCGAGGGATTTTTACAGCACGTGCGCGAGGCGAGTAAAAAAAACTGCGCAGTCGTGGCGGGTTCCGGTCGGGATTTCCGCTTTAGCAAGTAGAACCCGGTTCGACAAACACGCGCCGGAAAAACGAAAACGAAAACAAAACCTCAACGGAAATAGAAAGAATGGAGAAAAATATCATGAAAAAACATTGGCTCTCGCTAGCGATCGGCGGCCTTGGCTTAACACTTATTTTCAACCCAGGAACGGCTTCAGCTGATCCCCGGGTGTTCGAAGCGTCCGGGGCCACTCCCGGAGACATCCAGGCAACAGTGAATGCCTTCAGGGGTCATTTGGGACACAACAACGGGATCGGCGGCACATTTACCAGTGGTCGCCGTGAGATCAATTGGGACGGTGTTCCCGATCAGTTCGCTGCGCCAAACCTGATGCCGGCGAACTTCTTCAACAGCAACTCGCCGCGCGGCGTTGTCTTCTTCACTCCTGGAACCGGGTTTCAGGTGAGCGCCAATAGTATCAATCCAACAAACACTCCGGTCAGATTCGGAAATATTCGCGCTAACTTTCCCAACATTTTTAGCACGTTCAGCCCGCAGAGGCTTTTTACTGCTTTGGATAGTAACATCACGGAAGCGCTCTTCTTTATTCCCGGCACTACTCAATCAGCAAGCGTTAGAGGCTTCGGAGTCGTATTCACCGACGTGAACAATAACAGCAGTACGACGATCGAATACTTCGATGTAAATGGCAACCTGCTCTTAAGCCAGGACGTGTTACCTGGACCTAACGTTCGCGGAAGCTTGTCATTCCTTGGGGTCACGTTTGATTCACCGGAAGTTTTCCTAGTCCGAATTACCTCCGGCAATACTATTCTGAAGACACCCGCCACCGTCACCGGCACCGACTCTGGCACGGCCCACCTCACTCAAGACGTCGTTGTCATGGATGACTTTATCTATGGCGAGCCTCGAGCTTTGCAATAGGTCGCGCCCAGAAGAAATCTCATTGGATTCACGGCCATGAAGCTGAAATGCCTAACGACCCTCGTGATGAAAACCATCCCTCTGGCCTCCCCTGCGCCAGCTGTTGCAAGGTTGTCCAGGGGGAGCGTGCTCCGGGGAGTCGTCGTGCTTATATCCTTCGTGGCAACGGCGGCTTTCGCAGGGAGCGCCACTTGGAAGGCGAATCCTGGCTCTGGGACGTGGAATGCGGCGGCGAACTGGATGCCTGCTACTATTCCTAACGGGGCGGCTGACACCGCAACGTTCGCATTCTCCAATATAAGAGGCGTGTTCTTCGTAGCCGATACCGAGGTGAATGGTATCGTGTTCAATGCCGGCGCGAGTCCATTCAGCCTCGTCAACCAGGCGCCGACGGTGACCATCAGCGGCAAGGGCATCACTAACAATTCGGGGATCGTGCAGAATTTCACACCCGGCCCGGGACAGATCATTTTCACGAACAGCGCGACGGCGGGAAGTTTAACTTCGTTTACAAACACGGGAGCTATCGCCTTTGGAGGTAGCTCGAGCGCTGGCAACGCCACGTTCAGCAATGACGGTGAATTGACATTCCTCAACACTTCGACTGCTGGCAATGCGACTTTTATTAACGAAGGTGGCAAAATCAGCGGTGCGGGTAGCGCAATCATCGCATTCGACACAGGCTCGACTGCTGGCAACGCCTCGATCACTACTAATGGCGGCGCAGTCAGCGGAGCC
>QIAW01000474.1:0-495 GCA_003225655.1 Acidobacteriota bacterium | reverse complement strand
GCTCGGGCGGTTTGCTTCATTTTGTTGATGCTTCCGGCGGCGGCACCGCCCGCGTGGCGGTTTTCGGGAACGGCACCCTGGACATTAGCAGCCACGCGGCTCCCGGGATGACTGTCGGTTCGATGGAAGGTAACGGCCATGTTTTCCTTGGTAGTAGGAAGCTGACGGTTGGCAGTAACAATCAGAACACGAATTTCTCGGGTTCGATCCAGGATGGCGGAGCCAGTGGCGGCATCGGTGGTTCCCTCGCCAAGACTGGCACAGGAGAGCTCGTTCTCGCTCGCAAAAATACCTACACTGGAGGCACCATCATCACACGCGGGCATCTAATAGTGAATAACCAGGGAGGGTCGGCCACGGGTATTGGGCCGGTGCAGATCAACGGCGGTTTCCTTAGCGGCGCTGGGGCGATTGCAGGCGCAGTAAATGTCGGAAATGGAGTTACCTCCGGAGCTGTTCTGTTGCCCGGCACGGCGGGAACGCCAGGCTATCTTA
>QIAW01000063.1:10094-17403 GCA_003225655.1 Acidobacteriota bacterium | reverse complement strand
AGTGCCGGAAGCACACGCCACATAAAGAAGTGAAGTAGGATTGGGTCATCGGATCATTGGGTCATTGAGAGATTGAAGAGATTGAAAAACTTTCAAGCAATCGCTCAATCAGCAAATCACCCGATCACTCAATTCTTTCGGAGGGGCGTAAGCTCAACGGCTAAACTGCCGGTCTCCAAAACCGGACTTGGGGGTTCGAATCCCTCCGCCCCTGCCAGAATTTGAATGGAATGGGCACGGCTGTAAGTGGCTGGGTCTGCGAAAAAAAGAAAAGTAGGATGCGAATGGCGAAGTCGGCAATAGCAGCGAATTACGAAAACGAGAGCATTGGGGCAAAGCTGAAGTCATTTCCCACGCGCACGCGCGGTTTTTTAAGCGATGTGCGCAACGAAATGAGGCATGTCTCTCATCCGTCCGTCAAAGAGGTTCGGGCCACGACCGTTGTCGTGATTATCACCGTGGCTTTGTTTGGAGCCTATTTTGGCGTGGTGGATTATCTGTTAGGGCACGGACTGGGCTGGGTGGAGCATTATTTTGCCAAGTAAAAGTAAGGGCAGCATTGCTATGAGCGAAGAAACCAAATCCAACGCGAAAGATGCGGAGCAGCCGGACGCAGCTACTGCTCCTGAACAGCGCACGGAGCCGTCGAACCCGAACTTCAAGTGGTACATCATCCACACGTATTCCGGGTTCGAGCGCAAGGTGAAAGAGTCGCTGGAATCGCGTGTCCAGGCGTTTGGTTTGCAGGAAAAAATCGGCAAGGTGATCATTCCCACCGAGACGGTAACGCAGATGCGCGGAGGGAAAAAATATACCAGCGAGCAAATGTTTTACCCGGGCTATGTGTTGGTCGAAATGGACCTGGATGACAACGTGTGGCATCTCATAAAGTCCACCCCCCGGGTCACCGGTTTTTTGGGAAATGCGCAGCATCCGGCGCCGCTCAGCGCAGAAGAGGTCAACCAGATCGTTTACCGGGTTTCGACCTGCAAAGACAAGCCCAAGCTCAGAGTCAAATTTGAGAAGAACGAGTCGGTGCGCATTACCGAAGGTCCCTTCGCCAACTTTAACGGCGTGGTGGACGAGGTGAATGAAGATCGCGAAACCTTGAAAGTCATGGTCACGATATTCGGGCGCGCCACCCCCGTGGAGCTGGAATTTGGCCAAGTGGAGAAGGTGGCGTAAGCAACAAGTTTGGAATTCCGAAACAGGAGACGTAGCATGCTACGTCTCTACGACGATAAAGGATTTAGAAACTTATGGCAGTCAAGAAGGTTACCGGACAGGTGAAGTTGCAAATCGCGGCGGGCAAAGCCACACCAGCGCCGCCGGTCGGTCCTGCGTTAGGACAGGCGCAGGTCAACATCATGGAATTCTGCAAGCAGTTCAATGCCAAAACTTCGGCTAAGGAACTGGATGGGCTGATTATCCCCGTGGTGATCACGGTTTACACCGACCGCTCGTTTACCTTCATCACCAAGACGCCACCGGCCTCGATTCTGCTCAAGCGGGCTGCAGGAATCGCCAAAGGCTCAGGCACCCCCAACAAAGACAAAGTAGGCAAAGTCACGGAAAAGCAGATTGCTGATATCGCCAAGCAGAAGATGCCCGACCTGAACGCCGCTTCGTTGGATTCTGCCATCAAGAGCGTTAAAGGAACGGCGCGTTCGATGGGAATTGATGTAGTTGCTTAAGAATTTCTAAACCACGGCCATTCGCAGCCAGGAATGAGCGGTGGAAGACTGAAAGGTCGAAAACAATGCGTAAATCAGGAAAGAATATCAATAAAGCACGCACCGCGGTGGAGAAGCGATCCTACACGCTGAACGAAGCGGTGCCTCTGTTACAGAAAGTCAAATACGCCAAATTTGACGAGACGGTAGAAGTCACTATGCGCCTGGGAGTCGATCCCAAGCATGCGGACCAGATGGTGCGCGGCACGGTGGTCCTGCCGCACGGTCTGGGCAGATCCAAAAAAGTTTTGGCCATTGTCGGCGCCGACAAGTTTCAGGATGCGCGCAATGCTGGAGCCGATTTTGTTGGCGGCGAAGATATGGTGGAGAAGATCCAGAAAGAAAACTGGAGCGACTTCGACGCCGTCATCGCCACCCCGGATATGATGAAATCGGTCGGCAAGCTGGGCAAGGTGCTGGGCCCGCGGGGCATGATGCCCAATCCTAAAACCGGAACGGTCACCAACGATGTGGCCAAGGCGGTCACGGAAATCAAGGCCGGCAAGGTCGAGTTCCGCACCGATAAGACCGCGCTGGTGCATGTGCCGGTGGGCAAGATTTCCTTCACGCCCGACAAGCTGATCGAGAACGCCAGAAGGGCAAATATATCAAGGGTGTAACGCTCTCTTCCACCATGGGCCCGGGAATCAGGATTGATACTGCGGCGGTGGAAGCAGCAGCCAAGGCGTAATGCCTTATCCAGAATTTCTGGCTTCACAAGTTTGAAAGCGCCAGGCGCGCTGAGCCAAAAGGAAAAAGAACATGGCCGTAACTAAAGCAAAGAAGATTGAGCAAGTGGAAAAGATGGGCGCCGACTTTAAGAAGGTCAAGAGCGCCATCGTGGGCAGTTTTGCCAAGCTGACCGTAGCGCAGGATTTTGAGCTGCGCAAGTCGGTACGCTCGGCGGGCGGACGCTATCGCGTGGTCAAGAATACCCTGGCAACGCTGGCGGCGAAAGGAACTGCAATCGAGGAGAGCCTGAAGAACCTTAAAGGCGTGACCTCGGTGGCAACCACCGAAGGCGATCCGGTGGCGCTGGCCAAGGCGCTCAACAAATATGCCAAGGACAATCCGGAGTTTTCTTTCAAGGCTGGCATTGTCGAAGGCCGGGCTATTTCGATCAAAGAGATCGAAGTGCTGGCCAGCATGCCCAGCAAGGAAGAGATTCACTCCAAGCTCTTGTTCCTGATCAATGCTCCGGCGCAGCGCCTGGTTACCGTGATGAACGCTGTAGGCCGCGATGTTGCAGTGGTACTGAACCAGGGCGTGGAGAAGAAAAAGTTTAAGGAAGCGTAGTGAGACGCAGCAAGCTGCGTCTCTACGAATAAAGTTTCGCCAGGGCGGGTGGTGCGCTGTTCTGGCAACGAGTTCAGAGCCAACGAAGTTCTCTGGCGCGCAGTCTGGGCGCAACGGAAGCCATGAGAACGGAAGGCTCACACCAGCACAAATTCAAATTTTGGGAGAAACAACATGGCTGATTTACAGCAATTGGAAGAACAAATCGTAGGGTTGAGCCTGCTCGACGCGGCCCAGCTCGTAAAGAAGCTGGAAGAGCGTTTGAGCGTCTCGGCAGCGGCGGCAGCCCCGGTGATGGTGGCCGGCGGCGGTGCGGCTTCGGGAGCAGCGGCGGCGGAAGAGAAGACCGAATTCACCGTCGTGCTGACCAGTGCTGGCGCCAATAAGATCAATGTAATCAAGGCGGTACGCGAGGTCACTAGCTTGGGCTTGAAAGAAGCCAAGGACCTGGTCGACGGCGCTCCTAAGCCCATCAAGGAGGGCGTCAACAAGGAAGAGGCGGAGACAATTAAAAAGAAGTTTACTGAAGCAGGCGCAACGGTCGAAGTGAAGTAGTAGCTAAACCGTTGCAGACTAGCGGGATTTGGGGGCCATGGGAGGGGTTACTCTCGTGGCTCAATTTGACGCTTGGCGCCAACGCAGCTTGGGGTATTTCTGTTACAATAAACTACGACGAACTGCCGACCAGGGCGGGGCGTCCTCTCAACCGACTGGTTTTTCAAACTGCGCGTTACAACATAAATTTCGACTAAGGCCAAGTGCTCCAAATGGCGCTTGCGGGGAAACACGTCCCCGCGAGCGTTACTGCATTTTTAAGACCAAACTCACAGCAACAAGCTGTGGTTTTTCGCCACGACGCTAAAAAGCGGTTTGTGGCCGTTGGAAGCGACTCTGGTTAACCCCGAGTCAGCTTTTACCTAAGGTTAAGGATTTTTGACCCATGCCGACCAAGAATATTGCTTCTCGCAATCGCCTAGACTTTTCGAAAATTCCGGCAACCATTCAGATTCCAAATCTGATTGAAGTGCAGAAGCGCTCCTACGAGCGTTTTCTGCAGATGGACCGGCTGCCCAGCGAGCGCCAGGAGACCGGACTGCAATCCGTGTTTACCTCTGTTTTCCCCATTATGGACTTCCGCAATGTCTCCCAGCTCGACTTTGTGGATTACGCCATTGGCAACTGGGAGTGCAAGTGCGGCCACCTGAAGGGGCTGCACCACCTGCGCACCACCTGCCGCAATTGCGGCAACACGGTCATCACCGATCCATTCCATGCCGGCGATGTGCTGTGTAGCAATTGCGGAACGTACAACACCAACACGCCCGACTTCTGCACCAAGTGCGGCGACCCGGTCGGTTTGCAGTTGAAGTATGACGTGAATGAGTGCGAAGAGCGCGGCATGACGTACTCTGCGCCGCTGAAGGTGACCATTCGCCTGACCATCTTCGATAAGGACGTGGAGACCGGCAACCGCAGTATTCGCGACATCAAAGAGCAGGAAGTCTTTTTCGGCGATGTTCCTTTGATGACCCAGAACGGGACTTTCATTATCAATGGGACCGAGCGCGTGATCGTGAGCCAGTTGCACCGCTCGCCCGGCGTCTTTTTTGAGACCGCCTCCAATCGCACCTACTTCCTGGGCAAGATCATCCCTTACCGTGGTTCGTGGGTGGAGTTTGAGTACGACCAGAAGAACATTCTGTACGTGCGCATCGACCGCAAGCGCAAGTTCCTGGGAACGATCTTCCTGCGCGCGCTGGGACTGCGCTCGGATGAAGACATTTTGAAGACGTTCTACACCGTAGACAAGATCGCGCTGAAGAACAAGAAAATCTACTGGACCCTGGAGCCGGGCGTGGACAAACCCACCAGCCTGCAGGGGATGAAGCTCTCGCATCGCATCGTGAACAAGAGCGGAGAAGAGATCGCGCATTCCGGGCGCAAGATCAACACGGCGCTTTTGAAGGAAATTCAGAAGTCCAAGATTTCGGAAATTGAAATTGACGTGGGCGACCTGGAAGGCGCATTTGCCGCCGCCGACGTTGTGGATACCACCAGTGGAGAGGTTCTGGTGGAAGCCAACACGGAGATCGCCACCGACAAGCTTTCCAAGATCATTGAGGCCGGCGTGGCAGAGATCCAGGTCTTCTTCCCGGAACGGGACGACGTGGGCACAGTCATCAGCACCACGCTGCGGCGCGATTCAGTGAAGACGCCGCAGGAGGCGCTGATCGAAATTTACCGCAAGTTGCGTCCGGGTGATCCACCGACTTTGGATACCGCCACGGCTCTGTTCCACGGAATGTTTTTCGATCCGCGCAAGTACGATTTCTCGCGCGTGGGCCGGCTGAAGTTCAACATCAAGCTGTTTGAAAAGGCAGACGCCTCGAGCCTGGACAACCGCACACTCGAGCCCGAGGACTTCTACGGCACCATCCGTTACCTGCTCAAGCTGCGCAAGAATATCGGGCTTGTGGATGACATCGATCACCTGGGCAACCGCCGCGTGCGGGCCGTAGGCGAGCTGATGGAAAACCAATTCCGCATCGGCCTGGTACGCATGGAACGCGCCATCAAGGAAAAGATGAGCGTCTACCAGGAAATGTCAACGGCCATGCCGCATGACTTAGTCAACGCCAAGCCGGTGATGGCGGCCATCCGCGAGTTCTTTGGCTCATCGCAGCTCTCGCAGTTCATGGACCAGACCAATCCCCTGTCTGAGATTACGCACAAGCGGCGCCTCTCAGCCCTGGGGCCGGGCGGTCTCTCGCGCGAGCGCGCGGGGTTCGAAGTGCGCGACGTGCATCCCACGCACTACGGACGTATTTGCCCTATCGAGACCCCGGAAGGTCCGAACATCGGGCTCATCTCTTCGCTGAGCTGCTATGCGCGCATTAACGACTACGGCTTTATCGAGTCGCCTTACCGCAGGGCGACGTCATTGAAAAGCACGAGATCGAGAAGGCAAACGCCGACTTGAAAGAGCGCCGCAAGCGCCAGATCGAGTCTGAGCCGCATTCCTTCTACCTCTCCGCCTGGGAGGAAGACCGGCATGTCATCGCGCAGGCCAACGTTGACCTCGATGACAAGGCCCGCATCACCAGCGAGCTGGTGAATGCCCGCAAGGCCGGCAACTTCGTGCTGGTGAGCCGCGATGAAGTGGATTTCATCGACGTCAGCCCCAAGCAGCTTGTTTCGGTGGCGGCGTCGCTGGTTCCTTTCCTCGAGCACGATGACGCCAACCGCGCACTCATGGGCGCCAACATGCAACGCCAGTCGGTCCCATTGTTGCGCGCCGAGGCTCCCATTGTGGGAACGGGAATGGAAGGCGTTACCGCGCGCGATTCCGGCGCAGTCGTCCTCGCCCGCCGCAATGGAATTGTGGACTCGGTGGATTCGGAGCGCATTATCGTACGCGTCGAGGGCGAACATCATCCTACGCAGCTCTCCCGCGAGGTGGGCAGCGATATTTATGCACTGACCAAGTTCAAGCGCTCCAACCAGAACACCTGCATCAACCAGAAGCCTATTGTCCGTAAGGGCGACCGGGTGCTAAAGGGACAGGTGATCGCCGATGGTCCTTGCACCGACCAGGGCGAACTCGCGCTGGGGCGCAACGTGCTGGTGGCCTTCATGCCCTGGCGCGGCTACAACTTTGAGGACGCGATCCTGATTTCGGAAAAGATGGTGAAGGATGATTACTACACCTCCATTCACATCGAAGAGTTCGAGATCGAGGCGCGCGACACCAAGCTCGGACCGGAAGAGGTCACGCGCGATATTCCCAACGTCAGCGAATCGTCGTTACGCGATCTCGATGAAAGCGGCGTCATCCGCATTGGCGCCAGCGTGAAGCCGGGAGACATTCTCGTAGGCAAGGTCACGCCCAAGGGCGAGACCCAGCTCACGCCGGAAGAGAAGCTGCTGCGCGCCATCTTCGGCGAAAAGGCCGGCGATGTGCGCGATGCGTCGCTCACCTGCCCTCCGGGTATCGAAGGCACGGTGGTAGACGTGAAAATCTTTTCGCGCAAAGGACAGGAAAAAGACGAGCGCGCCAAGCAGATCGAAGTTACGCAGATCGAGCGTCTGGAAAAGAACCTGGCGGATGAGATCCGGATTCTTACCGACGAGCGCCTGAAGCGTCTTGAAGCCCTGTTGGGCGACAAGAAGGTCGAAGCTGACCTGCACGACGAGAAGACCAACAAGCGCCTTCTCACCAAGGGAACGGTGCTCGACCGCGAGACCATCGAGCGCATCTCCACGCGCAATCTGAAGCGCAT
>QIAW01000063.1:0-9885 GCA_003225655.1 Acidobacteriota bacterium | reverse complement strand
GCGTATTCTGCCCGAAGAGGACATGCCTTACCTCGCCGATGGAACCCCGGTTGAGATTGTTCTCAATCCTCTGGGCGTGCCCAGCCGTATGAACGTGGGGCAGATCCTAGAGACCCATCTGGGTTGGGCGGGTCACGAACTTGCCCGGCGCGTCTCCGAACTCCTTGACCGCACCAAGATCAAGGTAGAAGACGTACGCCGCGAGCTGAAGAAGATGTTCAAAGACAGCGTCTTTGTGGATACCATCTCCGAGCTCGACGACGAAGCGCTCATGCGGGTGGCAGAGACCTTCGAGAAGGGTGTTTATTTCGGTTCGCCGGTGTTTGACGGCGCCCGCGAAACCGAGATCAAGTCGTTGCTCTCCGAGGCCGGCCTGCCGACCTCGGGCAAAGTGGACCTATTCGACGGCATGACCGGCGAGAGGTTCGAGCAGCCAGTCACTGTGGGTTACATCTACATGCTCAAACTCTCGCACCTGGTGGATGACAAGATCCACGCGCGCAGCATCGGTCCGTACTCGCTGATCACCCAGCAACCGCTGGGCGGTAAGGCGCAGTTCGGCGGACAGCGCTTTGGCGAGATGGAAGTTTGGGCGCTCGAAGCTTATGGCGCCGCCTACATCCTGCAGGAGCTGCTGACCGCAAAGTCTGACGACGTTTATGGCCGCACCAAGATTTACGAGGCCATCGTCAAGGGCGAGGCGGCCATCGAGCCGGGCGTGCCGGAGTCGTTTAACGTGCTGGTGCGCGAGCTGCAGTCGCTGTGCCTCGATGTCGAGCTGATCAAAGTGGAGGGCGGCAAGAAGCAGGTCGTGGCCGCCGCCGCCGACTAGAAAGTTGTCAGAAGTCAGTTGCCAGTTGTAACTGACTTCCAAATTTCATCGTAATGAACCTGCAAGAAGCTCCGACGTTGCAGGCGAAAACTGGCAACCGGCCGCTGGTAACTGGCCGCTGATTCGGAGCCGTTGGTGGTGGACGAAGACACCGCATTGGAGGAACCCTTGTACCGTTCGAGCCCATTCGATCTCAGCAACCCGGTCAGCGATTTTGACGCCATCCGCATCAGCCTGGCATCTCCGGAAAAGATCCGGAGCTGGTCGCATGGTGAGGTCACCAAGCCTGAGACCATCAATTACCGTACCTTCAAGCCGGAGCGCGACGGCCTGTTCTGCGCCCGCATCTTTGGGCCCGTCGCTGATTGGGAGTGCCTGTGCGGCAAATACAAGCGCATGAAGCACCGCGGCGTCATTTGCGACAAGTGCGGCGTTGAAGTCACACTCTCCAAGGTGCGCCGCGAGCGCCTGGGCCACATTGAGCTGGCTTCGCCCTGCTCGCATGTGTGGTTCTTCAAAGGGCTGCCCTCGCGTATCGGCCACATCCTCGATATCTCGCTGCGTGAGCTGGAATCCATTCTCTACTTTGAGGCCTATGTGGTAGTTGATCCCGGCGACGCTCCGGTCAAGGAATACGAGGTCATCAAAGACGAGCAGCACTTCCGCGAACTCGACCAGCAGTACCGCGCCACCGGCTTTAAAGCCATGATGGGCGTCGAGGCCATCAAGGAGCTGCTCAAGCGCGTCAACGTAGATGAGATGTCGCTGGAGCTGCGCGAGAAAATGAAGCATGAGACCTCGCTGCAGAAGCGCCTCAAATATGCCAAGCGGCTCAAAGTTGTAGAAGCATTCCGCAAGAGCGGCAACAAGCCGAATTGGATGATTCTGGACGTGATTCCGGTGATTCCACCGGAGCTGCGCCCGCTGGTTCCTCTCGATGGCGGCCGCTTTGCGACCTCAGACTTGAACGATCTGTATCGCCGCGTCATCAACCGCAACAACCGCTTGAAGAAGCTGATGGACCTGCACGCCCCTGAGGTCATCGTGCGCAACGAAAAGCGTATGTTGCAGGAAGCCGTGGACGCGCTGTTCGATAACGGTCGCCGTGGCCGCGTGCTGCGCGGCGCCAACAACCGCCCGCTTAAGTCACTGAGCGACACGCTCAAAGGAAAGCAAGGACGCTTCCGCCAGAACCTGCTGGGCAAGCGCGTGGATTACTCCGGCCGTTCGGTCATCGTGGTGGGACCGGAGCTCAAGCTGCACCAGTGCGGTCTGCCCAAGAAGATGGCCTTGGAGCTGTTCAAGCCCTTCATCTATCACCGTCTGGAGCAGACCGGGCAGTGCACCACTATCAAGCAAGCCAAAGAGATGGTGGAGCAGCAGGAGCCCATCGTATGGGACATTCTGGAAGAGGTCATTAAAGACCATCCGGTGCTGCTGAACCGCGCTCCCACGCTGCACCGTCTGGGCATTCAGGCCTTTGAGCCGGTGCTGGTGGAAGGCAAAGCCATCAAGATCCACCCGCTGGTCTGCACCGCCTTCAACGCGGATTTCGATGGCGACCAGATGGCCGTGCACATCCCGCTTTCGCCCGAGGCGCAGGTGGAAGCCAGCGTGTTGATGCTCTCTTCGCACAACATTCTTTCTCCCGCGTCGGGCCAACCCATCACGGTGCCTACGCAGGATATGGTGCTGGGACTTTACTACCTGACCAAAGAGCGCAAGGGCGCCAAGGGTGAGGGCCGCGCCTTCGCCAACATTGATGAAGTGCTGCTCGCGCTCGAGGCCGGCGAGGTGGAGACACTGACCCCGATCCGTCTGCGCTACAGCGGCGAGGTCATTGATCTCACCGCCGCGTACGACGATCAGGATGTCTTGCACACCGAACCCAAAAAAGTCGAGCGCCAGTTGCTGAATACCAGCGTAGGCCGTGTGATCCTGAACGATGAGCTTCCCGAAGCGATGCCGTTTATCAATGGTCTGCTGAAGAAGAAGGGCATTGGGCAACTTGTGAACTACTGCTACCTGCGCTTCGGGCTGGAGATCACGGTCAAGATGCTCGACCAGGTCAAGCAGCTTGGCTTCCGCTCCGCAACCCGCGCCGGTCTTTCCATCGGGATTGACGACATGGTCATTCCCGACGACAAGGCCTCGCTGGTCAGCCGCGCTGAAAAAGAAGTCATCAACGTGCAGCAGCAATATCTGGATGGCGCCATCACCTTCGGCGAGCGCTACAACAAAGTTGTAGAAATCTGGTCGAAGATCACGGAAAAAGTTGCCGATGAAATGTTCGACGCCATGAAACAGCAGGATAAGGCCGGCAACCTGAACCCGATTTACGTCATGGCCGACTCCGGCGCCCGCGGATCGAAACAGCAGATTCGCCAGCTCTCCGGCATGCGCGGTCTGATGGCCAAGCCCTCGGGTGAAATTATCGAAACGCCGATCACGGCAAACTTCCGCGAGGGGTTGACCGTGTTGCAATACTTCATCTCCACGCACGGAGCGCGTAAAGGATTGGCGGATACGGCCCTCAAGACGGCCGACTCCGGTTACCTGACCCGCCGCCTGGTAGACGTGGCCCAGGACGTCATCATCAGCGAGGGTGATTGCGGCACGCTCGATGGCATTTACGTCGGCTCCATCGTTGAAGCCGGCGACATCATCGAGCCGCTGCGCGACCGTATTATTGGCCGCGTGTCTCTGGAGAAGATCAAGGACTACGAAGGCAACGTCATCGTTGACGTCAATCAGGATATCGACGAAGAACTTGCTTCTGCGATCCAATCTGCCGGCATCGAGCGCGTCAAAATTCGCTCCGTGTTGACCTGCGAATCCAAGCGCGGTGTTTGCGTAAGCTGCTACGGACGCAACCTTGCTTCGGGTCGTGTTGTCGAGTTGGGCGAGGCCGTAGGAGTGATCGCAGCGCAATCGATCGGTGAACCAGGAACACAGCTTACGATGCGAACCTTCCACATCGGTGGAACCGCATCGCGGGTCTCCGAGCAGTCACGTCTCGAGGCAAAAAATGCAGGCATGGTGCGCTTTGTTGGCTTGCAGACCGTCCGCTCCAAGGCAGGCGATCTGGTGGTGATGAACCGCGCCGGCTCCATCACGGTTTTAGACGAGAAGGGCCGGGAAAAAGAACGCTACGCCGTGGTGTACGGCGCAAAAATCAAAGTCGAAGACGGCGCCCAGGTCACGCTCGGCCATGTCATGGTGGAGTGGGACCCCTACACCTTCGCTATCCTGACCGAAATCGGCGGCCAGGTGCAGTACAAAGACCTGCAGGAAGGCCTGACGCTGCACGAAGAAGTGGACGAAGTCACCGGACTTTCGCGCCACGTGGTCACCGAGTCGCCCGATGAGAAGCGCCAGCCGGCGATCCTCATTAAGGGTAAGAGCACGCGCCGTTACCTTATGCCGTCGCGAGCTCACCTTATGATCAACGATGGCGACACCGTGCATCCTGGTGACGTATTGGCCAAGATTCCGCGTGAAACCACCAAGACCAAGGACATCACCGGCGGTCTGCCGCGCGTGGTCGAGCTGTTTGAAGCCCGCAAGCCGCGCGAGACGGCGGTCATCAGCGAAATCGATGGCACGGTGAAGTTCGGTGAGGTAGCCAAAGGCCAGCGCAAGATCTTCGTCATCAGCGATACCGGGACGGAAAAAGAGTACTCCGTGCCGCGCGGCGTGCACATCAACGTGCAGGAGGGCGAGCGGGTGAAGGCCGGCGAGCCCCTGATGGATGGCCCTCTCAACCCGCATGACATCCTGGCCGTGCTGGGCGAGAAAGAGCTGCAGGCCTACCTGGTGAACGAAATCCAGGAGGTCTATCGGCTGCAGGGCGTCAACATCAGCGACAAGCACATTGAGGTGATTGTCCGCCAGATGATGCGCTGGGTGAAGGTCGAGGACGTGGGCGATACCACCTTCCTGCTCGAGCAGCAGGTGGATAAGTTCCACTTCCGCGAAGAGAACGAGCGCGTGATTGCCAACGGCAGCAAGCCGGCCACCGGTCGTCCGCTGCTGCTAGGCATCACCAAAGCCTCGCTCTCGACCGATTCCTTCATCTCCGCGGCGTCGTTCCAGGAGACCACGCGCGTGCTGACCGAGGCCTCCATCAACGGGGCCGTGGACCACCTGCGCGGCCTGAAAGAGAACGTCATCGTCGGCCGCCTGATTCCTGCCGGAACCGGCATGGAGTACTACCGCAACGTGCGCCTGGCGCCGGAGCTGGAAGAAGCCGCCGCCAAGGTGCAGGAAGAGGTTTCCCAGGCCTACCAGGAGGCCGAGCGTCAGCTCGAACTCATGCGTCAGGAAGGCGAAACCGAAGAATTGGCAGCAGAATAATTGTGCTAGAGACATTGCCTACAATGTCTCTAGTCAGCAACGCATTTTGTATTTGAATGAAAACGCGGGCCGAGGGGCGGCCTGCGTTTTTTGTTCTGAAGGCAAAAGAATTACAATTGGTATCTGTAACCAATTGATTTCAAAAGATTATCATCTGTGGGCGCGGGTTCTGCATTCCACGGTCTCCACACTAGCCATCAAGGTTGGCTGACTGGTACTCTTAACAGCTTATGCTTCGCTTTCTGCGGCTGTTCCGCATGGCGTTATGGCGCGGTTTTGAACACGATGTATTTACCTCCGCGCGGGCGGCAGCCTACTATTCCATTCTGACCCTGTTCCCCGCCTTAATGGTGGTGGCTGCCGTGCTCGCGGCATCGCACCAGACGATTGAGTTCGTGCAGGAGATCGGCGATGCTCTGAATGCCATCGTGCCGCCGGGTACCAAGCAGGCGGTGCGCTCGTATTTCGAGAACCCGGAGAGCCGGCCGCTGAGCACGTTGATTTCAGCCACCGCCATCATGCTCTTCGCCGCCTCGGGGGTGGTGGTCTCATGGATGGATGGCTTCGTTCGCGCTTATCGCCTGGAGCACTGCTGGCATCCGCTGAAAGAGCGCCTGATAGCCTTTCTGCTGGTGCTGGCCTCATTCATTCCCATGACCATGGCCACGCTTTCGGCGGCCTTTGGCAGCGAGATGGAGAATTGGACGATCCTCCACAGCAGCACGCAGTACACGGCGCTGATCCTGATCTTGTCACTGTTGCTCCGCTGGATTCTCTCCATGCTGACCAGCGTGGCGGTGCTGGCGCTGATTTACCATTTTGGATTGCCCCGCTGGCAGCCCTGGTACCGGGTTTTGCCCGGGGCAGCGCTGGCCACGGTACTTTGGCTGCTGGCCACCGAGGTCTTTGGCTGGTACGTAGTGAATTTTGCCGATTACAACCAGATTTACGGACCGCTGGGTGTGGCCATCGCCCTGTTGGTCTGGCTCTATATAATCTCTTTTATCGTTCTCATCGGTGCCGAGTTCAATGCGCTCATCTATCCGCGTGTCGCGCAGGTTGCGCCGGCTGAAAGTGTCAAGGCTGCCGAACCCGCAGCTCAGCCTCACTGATGACAATCAATATACTTAAGGAAGTGAATGTGACCACAGTTCCCCAGCTCGATATTATGCAGGACATCAAGGACATGGATGACGCCGCGGAGCACGAATCCGCCTCCCCGCCGCGCGATTTGAAGCGCCGCACCAAGATCGTATGCACCATCGGGCCTGCGAGCAGTTCAGAGGCCGTGATTCGCGACCTCATGCGCCTGGGCATGGATGTTGCCCGCCTGAACTTCTCGCATGGCGGCTATCCCGATCATGCCAAGCGCATTGAAACCCTGCGCCGTGTGGCTGAAAAAGAAGGCCGCAGCATCTGCATTCTGCAGGACCTGCAAGGCCCCAAAATCCGCACTGGAAGGCTCAAGTACCGCACCCCGGTTGCGCTCAAAGCCGGATCAAAGCTGGTGATTACGCCCCGTGACGTGCAGGGGACAGCTTCTCTGATCTCGACCACCTTTCAGACTCTGGCCCGCGATGTGGAGCCAGGAGCGCGCATTCTGCTCTCCGACGGCCTAATCGAGCTGCGTGTGCGCGCCGTTCATGGCGACGACGTAGAGTGCGAAGTGATCAATGGCGGCCTGCTGGGCGAGCACAAAGGCATCAATCTTCCCGGACGCGTGCTTAGCGTGCCCTCGGTTACGGAGAAAGACGAGCAGGACCTGGCCTTCGGCATCAAGCACGGCTGCGATGCCGTCGCTGTCTCTTTTATCCGCACAGCCGATGATGTGCGCGCGGTCAAGCGCCTGCTGGCGGCGCACAATTCCGATATGCCGGTGATTGCTAAGCTGGAAAAGCCACAAGCCATCGAGCATCTGGAAGAAATTTTCGACGTCGCCGAAGGAGTGATGGTGGCGCGCGGTGACCTGGGTGTAGAGATGCCGCCGGAGAAGGTCCCGGTGATTCAGAAGCACATCATACGGCGCGCCCTGGCCTGGCGCAAGCCGGTGATTACCGCAACCCAGATGCTGGAATCGATGATTGAAAATCCGCGCCCCACGCGGGCTGAAGCCAGCGACGTGGCCAACGCTATCTTTGATGGCACCGACGCGGTGATGCTCTCCGGGGAAACCGCCAGCGGAAAGTATCCGCGCGAGACAGTGGCCATCATGTCGCGCATTGTGCTGGAAGCCGAGAGCAACATGGGCGAGGCGGTGATGCGCCGCCGTCACGATACCCACCAGCTTTCCATCGCGGAAACAATTTGCGAATCGGTGGCTCACGCCGCGCTTGACCTGGATATGCGCGCCATCTCGGTGTACACAGAAACCGGCAATACCGCGCGGCTCATTTCCAAATACCGGCCTAAGTGCCTGATCTACGGCTTCTCGCACGTGCCGCGCGTCTGCAATCGCCTGAACATGTTCTGGGGGGTCTATCCCGTAGCTTGCGGAAGGATTCCCTCGGCCGAAGACATGGTGGTCTACGCTGAACGCGAACTCATGCAGGCCAAGGCGGTGGCTGCCGGTGATGTTATGGGAGTCGTGGCCGGCACGCAGCGCTTTTCCGGCTCAACCAACTTCATGCGCTTGCACGTCGTCGGCGCCAGCGATGCCCAGGAGTTCCATCGCCCCCGTACCAAAGAACGCCGCAAACCCGCGAAGCTGCAAGTTGCCCACGAACGCAGAAAACGTTGAGGCAGCAATGGGGAGACGTAGCGAAGCTACGTCTCTACGAAGGTGTATCGTGAAGAATCAATTAATCCAGGGCTTCTTGCTGTCATCTTCTCCGCGGCGCTGCCCTTCAGCCGATTCGGGATCAATGTAGTTGCCGTGCTCGTCAAAGTACACCTGGCGGTCATGCTTGCGCATGTAGACCTCGAACTAGCGCGCGGCGCGACGGCGCTTCCAGCGATAGTAGGAATCACGCCAGCGGGCGAGAAGAGATGGTTTCTTGGCAGGTGGCTCGAACGCCTTGTCGGAGAGCCCACGGCCGATATATACGCCGGGAGCGCGTTTTCTTCCAGGACTACGATCCATCAACTTTACGTAAACCAATGCGTACAGGAGCCCGCCAAACTCACCCAGGTAAACAAGTCCACCTTCGCGAAACAAGTAAACTAGATCCACAACAACGGCAATAGCCACCACGTACTTTGCTCTTACCATGAAGGGAAAGGGAATCATCATGAATTCCACGTCCGCCCACAAAACCCCAATAGCTACTAACAGCCCGAGAATGGCGCCATTCGCGCCCGTGAAGAATAGGTTAGCGTCACCGGAAGCTCTGAGAGCATAGGTTAGCGCAACCGATCCTAATCCGCCCGCTGCGGCACACGTGAGATAGAAAATCAGAAAACGCTTTGTTCCCCATGCGGATTCCAGAAAAGAGCCTATAAACCAAATGCCCAGGAGGACGAAGATTATGTTCAGAGTGTCCCAGTGAATGAACGCATAAGTTACAAGCTGCCATACTGCTCCGTGCACTGCATCATGGGGATGTAAAGCAAGAAGCTTGAATACGCCGGCTACAATCCACTTTGTTGGCTCCGACAGGCTGAAAAGTCTGAGTATTAAGTAAATGCCCAGATTAATCGCAAGCAGCCAAATGACTCCGCGTGTAAAGGGAGGTAATGACAGCGTCATTCCCTGCGTAGCGTTGGGAGTGCGGTATTGTCTCCTGGGAGGCATAATTTATCTCTCTGGCGTGGGCACAACCGGCAAGCTCTTGTGTCCCTTACTGTCCACTGAGCGCACAGCGAAGATTACATTGTCCTTCGAGATATCAATCTTTGCAATACGGCGCTGGTTTTTTCCTGATTCCATGTCCAAGAATTTTACTTGTATTTTAGGCAGCACATTCCACGGGCCGGCATCAGTTGCCCGTGACAGGATTTCGTCGTCAACGGAGCCGGTCGAGGGTGTCCACGCCAGCACAGTATTGTTGTCCAGTTCCTTGATTGCAAGCTTCACATTCTGCGGCGGCGCCGGGGCTAGCGCCAGCGATGCCAGCGTGGCGGCGTTCAGGCGCGCTACATTGGCCACGTAGTCAAAATCTACAAACTTCGGCAAATCACCATATTCGATGCCGTTTTCCGTGCGTACGTTTTGATGCTGGTGGTGAAAATCTTCGCGCCACTCCGTGAAGCGGATAGCGGCAAATCCTTCTTCGTTGAAAGCGGTATGGTCGCCCCCGCGCAGGTAACGGTCGCGGCGATAGATGAGCGTCGGGGAAAACCCGTAGGGCGCAAGATAAGCGCCCCCGATTTCGGCCACGTAGCGCGCCAGTTCACGCGAAGACGAGTCGTTTTCGCCGCCCAAGGCGCGAATCGGGCGCAGCTCAGCCTCTGTGGCGGCGGCTGGAACTCCTTCAGAAAACACGCGCACCGTCTTGGGATTTTGCTCTGGATTCTTGTCGCCTCCCACAATATCGTTATTCAACACGGCCTCAATCTGCCAGCCCTTTTGCCGCGCCATTTGCGCGAAGTGCTTGCTGCCATAGAGTCCCTGCTCTTCGCCCGCAACGGTAAGAAAAATCACGGTTGCGGGAAATTTAAGTTTGCTGAGTACGCGCGCGCACTCCAGGGAAACGGCCGCGCCGCTGCCGTCGTCATTGGCGCCGGGAGCAGGTTCTGTGGTATTCAGATTGTCGCTGTTG
>QIAW01000473.1 GCA_003225655.1 Acidobacteriota bacterium | reverse complement strand
CTGTATCCCGCTACCGTAATTACGGTATCAGCTACCGTGGAAGAGCGGGCCTTTCGGCGTGCCGTGGGGCCCGCGTTCAGATGCAAAACAAATGGGCTTTCAGCCCCGGCGCCGCGCGATTCTGGAATTGCTCCAGACCGGCCCGACTGGCGTCTCTGCCCAACATTGAAAGGTTGGCCGGCAAGCTGAGTCGGATTCTGACGTTCTCTGACGCTTTTTGGCGCGCTGCCAACCTGCGGCACGCGCGAATGCATCTACCTTGAACGATGGTAGATGGTGAATCATGAATGAGTTGCTAGGGCAGTTTGTGGAGTGGTGGTTACGAATGTTGATCGTCGCCTGCGCTTTTGTTCTTTCTGGTCCTGAGCAAAAGCAGGTCTCTGGGCCGCGGTCGTGTGGCGGTTGTATTTAGAGCTAATGAATAAAATCTTCAGGGTTCCTATAATGTCGGCGCAGCGGAGCGGTGCTTCGACATAAGTCTTTTCGTTACGACGTAAAGTCCCCGGTGTTGCGCGGATACACCAATTCTGGAATTGCTCTAAGACTTAACCTGCAGCGTTCGTTTTCTTGCCCTTCTTCGGATTTGCCGCGCGGGCAGGAATTTCCGAAATTTCCGCAGCGGCAGTGCGGCCTCCGACGGAGCGCACTGGTTTCTTGGCTTCGGCCAGGCTCATCTTGAGAGCTTCAAGGATATCCACCACCGGTGCCAGGTGTTGCGCCGAAGGCGCGGCGATGGTTTCTTTTCCTTCCACCTTGGCGGCAATCATGGCTTTCAGGTTATCTCGGTAGTTGTCCTTGTATTTCTCCGGCTCGAAGGTCGCGGTGAGGGAATCAATGAGCGCCATGGCCAGCTCGAGTTCCTTGTCTTTGACCAGCGAAGTGTCGGTGCGGAATTCTTCCATGTGCCGCACTTCATCTTTGTAAAACATGGTGTGCATCAGAATGCCGTGTTTACCCGGACGCAAAATCACGATGTGTTCGCGGTTGTGCATGGCAATCTTGGCCAGGGCGAGGTAGCCGGAGCGCCGCAGGGCCTCGAATAAAAGACAGTAAGGCTTCTCGCCGGCTTCATCGGGTGCGAGATAGTAGGAGCTCTCGAAGAACACGGGATCCACTTCGCTCTGCTTGACGAATTCCTGGATCTCCATGGTCTTGGCGGTCTTGGGAGCTACTTTCTTGATCTCTTCCTCATCCACCACTACGTATTTGTCTTTCTCGTACTCGTAGCCTTTTACCAGTTCGCTACGGGGCACAGGCTTATCCTCAACCTGGCAATAGAGCACCTGCTTGACGCGGGAGTGGTCGCTCTTGTGTAACTGGTTGAAGCTCACCGTTTCGCTGCGCGCGGCGCTATACAATTTGACGGGCAGAGACACCAGACCAAAGGTCAGGTGCCCTTTCCACACCGTGGAAGCCATTTTGTAACCTCCTAAAATCAGGGCCTTACGAGGGGGGACAAAAAGCTAGGCTATAACAATAGGAGCCCGATTTTCAATCGCATGACCCTAGATGAATACCGTCGTAAACGGTCCTTCAAGAAGACGCCAGAGCCTGCGCCAGAGGCCCCGCTTGAGCAAAAGAGGGCAGAGGCGCAAACGGCGAGCTTCTTTATCCAGCGGCATCATGCGCGGCGGCTGCACTATGACCTGCGCCTCGAGGCTGGAGGGGTGCTGAAGTCGTGGGCGGTGCCCAAGGGGCCAACGCTTGATCCGGGGGAGAAGCGGCTGGCGGTACTGGTCGAAGACCACCCCATCGACTATGGCAGTTTTGAGGGCACGATCCCTGAAGGGAACTACGGGGCCGGCAGTGTAACTGTATGGGATCGCGGCACTTACGAGCTGCTGGGCGAGGAGTCTTTTGAGCAGCAGATGGAGCGTGGAGACCTGAAATTCACCCTCCACGGCCATAAACTCATGGGCGCTTTCGCGCTCGCCCGCATGAAAAACCGGGGCAAGGGAAACGAGTGGCTGCTGATCAAAAAGAAGGACTTTGCCGCCAAGCCGGGATGGAATGCCGAGGATGACCCCAGCAGCGTAGTCGTGCCCGCCGTAGATGCCGCGAGGATTCCTGGCGCCCACGCCGCAGAAATGCCCGCTGAAATCGTTCCCATGCTGGCGCTTCCCGTCGGCTCGGCGCCGGAAGGGCCGGAGTGGCTGTTTGAACTCAAATGGGATGGCGTGAGGGCGCTGTGCTTTATCACAAAGAACGGCATTCGCATGTCGTCGCGCCGGGGAAACAGAATCGAAAAACAATACCCGGAGCTGGCCAGGGCGCCGGAATACCTGGCGGCAGAGAGCGCTCTCCTCGATGGAGAACTCGTTGTCCTCGACGCGCAGGGGCGTCCGAACTTCTCGCTGCTGCAGTCGCGGATTGGCGCGGTTCCCAGTGCTGCGGCGCAAATGGCGAGAACCCAGCCGGTGAATTTCTTTGTCTTTGACCTGCTCTACTTGAACGGATACGACCTGCGCCAGACGCTGCTGGCCGAGCGCAAACGCCTGCTGCAGGCGGTGCTGAAGCCGAATTCCGTCATTCGCTACTCGGAGCACTATGCCGGCAGCGGACGCAGCCTGCTGCAGTTCGCCCGCGAACACCAGATGGAAGGCGTGGTCGCGAAACATGCGGCCAGCCACTACGAATCCAAGCGCAGCGCGGCGTGGCAGAAGATCAAAATCGTCAAGCAGCAGGATTGTGTGATTTGTGGCCTTACCGCCGTGGAGCGCGAGTACTTCGGCTCGCTTGCCCTGGGTGTCTACGAGGGCGATGAACTGGTCTATGCCGGAAATGTCGGCTCGGGCTTTGATCAGCAACTCCTCAAGAATACTTACGAATTGCTGCAGCCGCTCAAGACGAAGGTATGTCCTTTTGCCCAGGAGCCGAAGATTCTCGGCGAAACTGCGTGGGTCAAGCCCGAGATGGTCTGCGCCGTACGCTTCAGCTCCTGGACAAACGACGGCCGGCTGCGCGCGCCGGTTTTCGTTGGGATCCGCAGTGATATGAATCCGCGCGACTGCGTGCGCGAGCAGGAAATAGAAGCCAGCGCCGAATTGGCAGAACTTCCCGCGCAGTCGAATAAGCTGTTACCACCCAAGCCGGCTGAAATCAGTCTTACCATCGAAGGCAAGAACCTGAAGTTCACCAACCTGAACAAAGTCTTCTATCCCAAGCAGGGATACACCAAGCGCGATGTCATCAACTACTACGACGCTGTCGCTCACCTGATTCTTCCTCATCTTGAAGACAGGCCGCTGTCGTTGAAGCGCTATCCCAATGGAATCGAAGGCGACTATTTTTTTCAGAAGAATGCGCCCGCAAGTTTTCCCTCGTGGCTGCGGACCGAGGCGGTCCCTTCAGACCACGATGGCGGGGTCACAAACTTTGTTATTGCCAATGACCGGGCAAGCTTGCTCTATCTGGCGAACCTCGGCTGCATTGACCAGAACCCACTGATGGGCAGAGTGGGGTCGCTGGAGAATCCGGATTTTCTTCTGGTTGATCTCGATCCCAGCGACTGCGGCTTTGACCGCATCGTGGAAGCGGCGTTGCTGGTGCAACAAAAGCTCGAGCTGCTGGAACTCAAAGGTTTTCCCAAGACCACGGGCGGTGATGGGCTGCACGTATACATTCCGCTCGAGCCCCGCTACAGCTACGAGCAGGTAAGGACCTTTGCCGAGATCCTGGCCAGACTCGTGGCCAACGAGCGGCCGGATTTATTCACGACGCCGAGAACCGTAGCCAAAAGAGAAAAAGGCAAAGTCTATTTCGATTACCTGCAGATTGCTTCGTGGAAGAACATTGCGGCGCCCTATGTGCTGCGGGCCTATCCGGGCGCCCCGGTGGCCACGCCGCTGATGTGGACAGAGGTGACAAAGGGGCTCACTCCGATGCAATTCCACCTAGGGAATGCACTGGAGAGGTTTTCGCGGTTAGGTGACGTTTTTGGCCCGGTGTTGACCTTGAAGCAAGGATTAGAAGATGCCCTGGTGAAATTGGAGGGGCTGCTACGGAAGCCGGGAAGCCGCTAGGGCTTGTTTCAAAACAGGTTTTGTATCAGGGCACGAGTTGGTCCGAAAGAAGCCTCTGCGGTCATTTTCACGGCTTACTTTCCTCAAATCTATGGCCGATCCACGCCCAGCTAGGCCCGCCCTGCAACTCGATTTTCTCCAGCAAATACGTGGGTCAGATGATACTTTGGAGTGCTCCACCCCTAGCAGCAAGGGGGATGGGTACCTGAGAGTCACGAGCCATTCTGCGGCTGACCCAGCAACTCTTCCGCGTAAAATGCCCCATCCGGTGTTTCCTCGTGCTTGAAATACACGAAGACATCGCGGTTCTTGGCCAAGTGTTGCCGGAATGTTTCGGCGTACTGCTCGCGCTCTTTCTTTGAATACTCGCCTTTGCGCAGGCGGTAGTAGCAGAAGTCCGCAGTGACGACGTCAGGGCTCTCGAGTTTTTCGCTTTCGGCGACGCACAGCGCGGCATTGAATTTCTGCAGCAGCGCAAAGATCGGGTCGGCGAACCAGGATTGGTGGCGGAACTCGAAGCTGAGGCGTCCTGATTTGGGCAGGCCGGTGAGGAAGGCTTCGAGCAGTGCGGCATCGGCCTTCAGGAACGGCGGCAGTTGAAACAGCACCATGCCTACCCTGCCAGCTTCGGTGAGCGGCTGCAGAGAGTTGAGGAACCCGGCGGCGAGTTCGCTGGCATTCTGCAGGCGCCGGATGTGGGTTATGTTCTGGTGGGCCTTGATGGAAAATTTGAATTCCGGCGGAACGACGGCGAGCCAGTTGCACTGCGTCTTTTCCGTGGCGTAGTGGCGGAAGGTGTAGTTGACCTCGACGGTGTTGAGGCGCGTAGCGTAATGCTGAAGAAATTTCGTGGCAGGCAGCTTGGCCGGATAGAACTTCGGTTTCCAGTTAGGATAGCTCCATCCAGAGGTGCCAGCGTAAAGTGTGGCCATAAGGACCGAGCCGTGGTCTAAGCGCGACGGCGGGTGGACGGGTCCTGAGCCACCTTGCTCGCCCGGGCCGGCGCCTTCTTGTTCACAGCGCACTCGCTGGTAGCGATTTGGGAGTGGCACTCGGTACAGACAGTCTTTTCGCACACCGGACAATACGCCGCCGGGGCGTTGCAAAGAACGGCGTTTTCCCCGGTGGGGTCGCCTGTGGTGCGGTAGCATTCGCAGCGGTTGTTCATATTTCTGCCTAGAGGGAAGTATGGTATCACGGGCGAGTGATGTGGTGTGGCCGCGAATAAAGGGAGGCAAGGTGCCAGGGCACGGATTAGCGGCAAAGGGACACAGAAGGGCTAAACCATGGAGGCGCGGAGGCACGGAGAAGAAATTATTTGCCACGGATTGGCACGGATGAATGCGATCAAGAAAGGCAAGTGCTGGCCGCAGATCAACGCAGATAAGCTACGACACGGAGAAACTTTAGTTGTGATTATGAGCCTGCCCTGAGCGACGTCGAAGGGTGCCCACAAAAGGCCGAAAACGATCGGCTTTATTGATGCCTGCATAAACAATCTCCTACTCACAAAGAGCCGGGGCTAAAAGCCCAAAACTATTTGGACAGTTTACCCCCGGCTGAAGCCGGGGGCTCCCACCGTGCGCCGCAGCGCCGCAATCGGACATTATTAATGCAGCGATCATTATTAATGCAGGGATCGATAGCCACCGAATTAATGCAGGGATCGATAGCCACCGAATTAATGCAGGGATCGATAGCCACCGAGGTTGAGCATCGAGACCTTCTAGAAGGCCGCCCCTCGCGCTTACTAGTGAATAGTTTTGGTCTTCCTGGACATGTAATCCATCAGCAGGTATTGGCCGAGGGTGTAAGGAGTGGTGAAGTAAGCTTTGCCGCGGCACATCTCCGTTACCTTCTGCACAAACTGCACCAGGCCGTAGTCGCTGGCCAGCATGAAGGTGTTGATCAGGACTCCGGCGCGCTTGCACTTGGAAACTTCTTCCAGCGTCTGGCTTACCACCAGCGGATCTAAGCCGAAGGCGTTTTTGTAGATCCTGCCGTCTTCGAGAGTCAGTGCCGAGGGTTTGCCGTCGGTGATCATAACGATCTGCTTCATGTCTTTGCGCTGGCGCTGCAGGATTCGCTGGGCCAGGCGCAGGCCCTCACGGGTGTTGGTGTAATACGGTCCCACCTGCACGCGCGCCAACTGCGAGAGCGGCACCTCTTCCGCCGAGTCATGAAAGAGTACCAGGGAAAGGGAATCGCCAGGGTACTGCGTGCGGATAAGATGCGAGAGCGCCAACGCAACTTTTTTCGCGGGGGTGAAGCGGTCTTCTCCGTAGAGAATCATGGAGTGCGAGCAGTCGAGCATGACCACGGTGGCGCAGGAAGATTGATATTCGCACTGATGCACCTGCAGGTCGGAGTATTCAATATTGAGCGGCATCTGCAAGCCCTCACGGCGGATGGCACGCTTCAGAGTCGCAGTGATATCCAGGTTGAGGGTATCGCCGAACTCGTAGGTGCGGGAGGCGCCGCTGGTTTCGACGCCGGTGGCCATATCGCGGGTGTCATGGCGGCCGAAACTTGATTTTCCCAGCGAGCCCAACAGATCACGCAGAGTCTTGAAGCCAAGGAAGTCGAGGCTTTTGTCGGTGACCTCAAAGCGCGCCTGTGTCTGGGGCATGCCGGTTTGTCCGGCCATGGGAGATTGCTGCGAGGGATCGCGCGGCTGGTCGATGGAGATAAAATCCTGCTGCTCCATGCGCTGGATGAGCTCTTCGATGAGCTGCTCCAGCGTTCCCTCCATCTGCATCTGGTTGATCTGCTCCTGCAACCTTTCGTCGAGCAGTTGGCCGTTCAGCAGTGCTTCTTCGATGGCGCGGCGCAGATCGTCTAGGGTGTGCTCGGAGGGCATCTGATAGAAATCCATGTAGGAGTTCTGGAATCCGCTCTGCAGCAGATAGTCGGAGAGCGCGTCGAGCAGGTCTTCCATGCTCATCTCCCCGGCGGGGTTGGGAACGTATTTGCCGTAGCGGGTGAACTTCATGAACGATTCTCAGTTGAATGACCTGCGGCCTCTTCCGCCGGGAAAATCGGGTCTGGTCTCCGGCTCGGGACGCGGTTGCTGCTTGGAGCTGGCTTTGAAGACGCGCTCTTCGCTGCGGCTGATCTTCTTGTGCGCATACAGTCCCTCGAGCACAAATTCCGCCGCGGCCACCTGCTCTTCAACCATGTCTTTGGTCTTCACTTTGATTTCGCCTCCGAGATCGAACCACTGCACAATCTGCTGCATGTTGGCGCCATCGAAGTAGCCATCGAAGGTCTTGGCAATGGCGGCGCGGATGAGATCGTGGGCGACGTTATCGGCACCGCGCATTTCGCCTTCGTATTCCAGTTCAAGTTTGCCGGTAATCGCGGGAAGCGCCGCGTAGATATCGCCGATGCGGGGCACGACAATCTTTTCATCATTGCGCAGCGAACGCTGCTCGGCGCTGGAGATTACGTTCTCCATGCAACTGATGGGCAGACGCTGGCTGACGCCGGAGCGCTTATCAATCTTTTTATCCTCGCGGGCGGCAAAGGCGATGTGCTCCACAACCTCGCGCACGAATTGCGGTACTGTGAGCGGCAGTCCGTTGCGGCGCTCCCACGCCTCCTGCGCGGTAATGGCGAGGCCTTCCTCAATGGTTGCGGGATAGTGAGTGCGAATCTCAGAGCCGATACGGTCCTTCAATGGCGTGATGATCTTGCCGCGCGCGGTGTAGTCCTCGGGATTGGCGCTGAAGACCAAGGCGACATCGAGCGGCAGGCGGACGGGGTAGCCCTTAATCTGCACGTCGCCCTCCTGCATGATGTTGAACAGGCCCACCTGGATTTTTCCCGCGAGGTCAGGCAATTCGTTGATGGCAAAGATGCCGCGATTAGCGCGGGGCAGCAGGCCGTAGTGCACGGTGTGCTCGCTGGCGAGGTCGTGTCCGCCGCGGGCGGCCTTGATGGGGTCAATGTCGCCGATCAGGTCGGCAATGGTGACGTCTGGCGTTGCCAGCTTTTCGACATAGCGGTGTTCCGGGGCCAGGTAATCGATGAAGGTCTCATCTTTCTTTTCCGCAATCATCTCGATGCAGCGCGCGCAGATGGGAGCGTAGGGATTGTCGTGGATTTCGCATCCGGCGACGCGGGGCAGGTGCTTGTCGAGCAGCCCGGTCAGGGCGCGAAGGATGCGGCTCTTGGCCTGTCCGCGCAAACCGAGGAGAATGAAATTGTGGCGCGAGAGGATGGCATTAATAATCTGCGGGGTCACGGTATCGTCGTAGCCGACAATGCCGGGAAAGATGGGGGCCGATTTATGATTGCGCAACCGCTTCAATAAATTGTCACGGAGTTCATCTTTCACGCGGCGATGCGACAGACATTCTTCAGAAAATTCACTGCGGCGAAGCTCACCAAGGGTACGAGGAAGGCTCATAGGGGAAATACACCTCCTGTCGGACAAAACAGGGTTCTTTGAGCCGATTATACGCTTGCTGGATTGGGGAGACGCAGCAAGCTACATCTCTACAGTAAGGAATATAGCGCGCCCTGTGACATGTTGATATAAATCAAGCCCTTAGTAAGTGTGGCCGTTGCCGCCTGCCTTGGTGCGGATGTGCAGGGCACGGGTGATCTTGGGGATCAGCGCTTCATAGTAGGCGACGAGAGTAGAGACGCGCTCACCTTCGGAGCGTATTCCCAGCAATGACTGCTTGAACTCCAAATCCAGAGGAACTTTGGCCGCCACTTCGAAGGCCAGAGCGGGAGAACCTTCGGACGGGGTCTCAGGATTTTTTTCTCCACTCAAAGCCAGAAGCTGTTTATGAAGGTTGAGAAGTTGCTTGCGGGCTTCACCATCAGCATCGCTGCCTTCATCATCAAAGTAGCTGACCTCGGCGCGCAGAAACGCGCGCTCCTCGTTGACGCGCAGGATCTCGAAGCGGCGCAGGCCCTGGGCCAGAATATCGAGACGGCCGTCCTCGTAACGTTTGATGAC
>QIAW01000472.1 GCA_003225655.1 Acidobacteriota bacterium | reverse complement strand
GGCCTGAAGGGCGGCATTGATTACGCCGCCTACCATAACATAGTGCATGTTGAGGCCGGCGAACTGCGCTACGTTGTGGTGCCGTTCGATGCGGATGCGACCGCCCATCGCGCGGCTGCGAGCCGCGCCTACGGGGAAGCGTCGGAAAATCCGCACGTGATTGATGGATGGTTCTAGCGGCCCTTTTTCTCTTCTTCGGCCTCTTCTTTTTGAGCGGCGGAGTGATGGCTGATCCAGTGATTTGCGGTCGAGCCGGCGGCCGTTCTTTGCTTGTTTGTTAGCGTGGGCGCTAATTTCGCCGCCTCACTCTGGCATTGTTGAGCACCGAAGCGGGCGCCGATCTGGAACCAGACCAGAGCTGCTTGCGGGTCGCGTGGCAGGCTCCCTCCGGCGAGGTAGAGCTGGCCCAACTCATACATGGCCTGGGTTTCTCCACTCTCAGCGGCTCTCTTGTACCACTGCACAGCGGCAGGGTAATTTTGCGGAGTGCCTTCGCCTCGAGCATACATTTGAGCAAGCCGAAGCTGCGCCTCGGGCCGATTCTGACGCGCGGCTTCAGGGCCTTCGCAAGGTATAGCTGGGCTTCCGGCTGACCTTGCTCGGCGGCCTTTCGGTTCCAGTTGGCGGCTTCAGCGGGGTTTTGTTCTACTCCGAAGCCGCGCTCATACATAAATGCCAGATCGCGCTGCGCTTCGCGCTCTCCCTGCTCGGCAGCCTTCTTTTCCCAGAGGAAGGCGAGTTGGTAGTCGGCGGGAATGCCGCGTCCGTAGAGATAGGTGCGGCCGAGTTCGTATTCGGCGGGCGCGTATCCCAGTTCAGCAGCCCGCGTGAGCCAGCGGATGGCTTCTTTGCCGTTGGGATCGACGTTGCGTCCCAGCTCATAGCAGGAGGCCAAAATGGTTTGCGCCTCAGCATTGTTCTGTTCGGCGTCTCGCTGGATTTTCGTAAATTGGTCGCGATCGGCGGGGCAGTCGCGATCGCCAGCGATTGCGGGATAGGACGACAGGGCGACAAGAAAAATCAGGGCGAAGGCACGAGGTTTGATGTCTCGAATCTTGCTGGCAAGTCTCATTTGCACGCCGCTTCTTTGTTATCAGTTGTATTCACAAGGCAGGCCTGATCGTAATAGGTGTGTTCGTCGAGCACCTGATAATGCAGCACGGTCTTCATGCCATTGGGAGCAGCTTGCGATGAAATTTTCGGCGGTGGCTGGGTGAAGGGAAGAGTATCGGGCCCATCTTTGAGGGCTTCGCTCAGGACGCGTCCGCGCAGCGTGCCATTGCCTTCGGGAAATTTCAATTTGAGGATGGCGGCGATAGTCACAGCAATATCAGCGTTGCTGGCGGGGACGCGGTCCGCGAACCCCGGCTTGAAATCAGGTCCAAAGGCCAGCATGGCATTGAAAGTATCGGCGCGGCTGAAGCTGCCGTGCATGCCTCCGCCTTCCTGCAGGGAGGAGTCGGCAATCTCGACGCGAGTGAGAAGCGGATCTTGTGCCAAGGGGAAACTTTTGAAGTTCACCACGATAGCGGGTTTGGGCAACTTGGTGGATCCGATGAGGCCAATCGCGCTGAGCGGCAGGGTTCCGGGAAAGTCGCCCAGGTCATCGCGCACAAAGATTCCATCCGCATAATCCTGCTGCACGAGAAATGAGCTGATGCTTTGAGCGAGCTGCTTATTCGCCTCAGTATTCTTGGGGGCGCTTTCCTGCGGCAGATAGATAAGATCAGAGCCGCCGTTGGCAGCCACGATGACCTCTGCGTCGGTTGTCTCAGCGGGGCCGGGTACTCTGCCGCTGCCTCCGATAACGCCATTGCCGAACGATGGGTGCTGCAGAAATTTGGAATCATCGCAATCGCAGGGGCTGATGCGCTGATAGTAATTGCCATCTTCGGTGGCGAAAGAAGGCGCATCGGGGTCATACAGCGGCTTCTTCAAAGCGTGCGCCAGATCGATGGCCAGAAAACCGGATGGAAGATACCCCTCTTTGACGTCGAGATAGGTTTTGCTCGCGGCAAAACTTTTCGTTGGCGTACCGGTGCGGGAAATCTCCCGCTTGCTGATGGTGGAAAAGCCGTGATCGGCAACCACGATGATATCGGTATTACGGTCAAGATCGTTGGCTTTCAGGTAATCGACAATCTGCCACAGGTCGTTATCGGCGTTGCGAATCGCGGCGCGGGAAGTGGGGCCGTTGATTCCCGGATACAACTGGTCAATGCTGTCACCCTGGTTATGCTGTGTGCCATCGGGGTCGCGCGACCAGAAGATGAGGAAGAACGGCTTTAGCTGCTTCCTCAAAGCAGGTAAGACCGCCTGGGTTGCGGCGCTGGCAAGATATTGCTGCTGATAAAAATTCGCTGCCAGGGTTCCAGGACGTCCGTTGTTGTGCCGGGAGCTGGGCTCGTGGCCGTTGCTGCGGTCAGGTGCGCTCGCCGGTAATCCTGAGGCGTTCATCTCCTCTCTCACGTTCTGCGGAAGTGGTATTCCCTGAGGACCGGTTGTATCGTCAATGATCGTGGCCGAAGTCGGCTGAAGATCGTTGAGCGGCGCCCGGATCTCGGCGATGTCCTGGATGGCGGTGGGCCCAAGCTTGCCGACCACAGCCACCGCGTAACCGTTGGCGCGGGCGAGGTCCATAATCGTCGGCTGGCCCAGATAGTTGCCGTTGTAGTAGTCGTTCAACCGGGCAAGAAACAAATTGTTTTCGATGAAAGGAGTGAGCGTTGCCGTGGCGGCGTCTCTGCCGATCGCGTGTCCGGTATACAACGTGTTGCCGAAGTCGCCGGTGTCGCCCAGGCCGTGTCCGGTAGCGAGCGCGGAGGCATTGGGAGTGGTGAACGTAGGATACAGAGAGTGGCTGTTCACAAAATCGACCCCGCGCTGACGCAGGCTGAACATAGTGGGCGCGGCGTCGGGGTTGACGGAATTGTGGCGCAATCCATCGGCGACGAAGAGTATCAGATTGCGAGGCGGAGCCGGCACCGATGCGGAAACCGGTGAAGCGCTTTGGGCCACGGCAGACGACGCGCAGATCAACAGTCCTATTACGACAAGGGTTTTAACCAGCATGTGTTTTTTCACGGATGAGACATTCTATCGTTTGTGAGCGCTTCGCACACCAGGGACGCAATGTCGTTCATGGAGATTTAACAATCCGATAGAGCCAAGCGTCCGGGCGAGAAGTTTATCTGTTATTCACAAACGTTTGTAAGTTGAACACACAGTTCCTCTTAATTCGACGCTAAGGTTTGGTTTTGCATCATGTCTCAGTGCGATCAGGGCCATGCCTAGGGGCATTGCCCAGTCTTGATCTCACCCTTGGCTGTATATGCTGGCCCACAAGAGGAGAAAGACGCATGAAAACACGATGCATGATGATGGCTGCGCTGGCGATGTCTCTGATGAGCACTGCGCTGGTGGCGCAAGTGCCACGCTCCAGCCATGTCTGGATTATCACGGAAGAGAACCACAGCTACGAAGACGCGACGGCCGCCATGCCTTATTTGATGTCACTCGGGAACCAATACGGGCTGGCGACGCAATCCTATGCCGACATGCATAATTCGCTCTCCGCCTTGATGCACCTCACCGCGGGCCAGACCGTGACCCTGGACGACAACACCACGCTTTTCTTTGACGTTGACAGCATTGTTCGCCAGCTCATGCTCCAGGGACTCACCTGGCGGTCCTATCAGGAGAGCCTGCCCTTTGCCGGCTTTGAAGGCATCGACGCCTTTCCCTACGTCAAGCGGCACAACCCGCTGGCTTATTTCACCGACAGCAGCACTGCAAGTACTGCCATCAATTCGGTGCCCTATCCAGCGAACATTACGCTCGACGCCGGCGCCAGCTACAACTACGTGACGCCCAACCTGTTGAATGACGCTCATGACGGCACCATGCAAGCCGCGGACGACTGGCTGCGCACGCACATTCCCGCGATTCTTGCCCGCCCCGAGTTTCAGCCCGGCGGCGACGGCATCATGATCATTACCTTTGACGAAGGAAACCTGGGCAGCGACAACCGCTGTAGCGCAACCGTGTTGAGCGGCTGTGGGGGACATATCCTGACCGTCGTTGCAGGCCCACAGGTGAAGCGCGGCTTCCGGTCAGCAACCTGGTACAACCATGAGAGCGTCCTGAAGACGGCATGCGTGGCGCTGGGGATTACGGCGTGTCCCGGGCAGGCCCGCACCGCGGCGCCAATGGGCGATTTTTTTGCGTCCTCCGCTCTGCAAGTCCAAATCATCTCTCCTGCTCCGAACGGCATGGTGGGCAACCCGGTCCATTTTCAGATGGATGCGATTGCCGGCGCTCATCCGGTCTCGGCGATGATCGTCTATGCGGATGATCACGAGGTCTATCGCACCTACAGCGATCGCGTGGATGCATCCATCACTCTCAGCGGCGGCAGCCACCGCATCGTGGTCAATGCATGGGATAGCACAGGCGCTCTGGCGCAAGCGCGCGAGAGCATTACCGTGAATGATTGTCCGCTCAACGCAGCCAGCCCATCGGTGACTATTTGCACTCCGGCAGCGAACGCGACCGTTACCTCTCCGGTTTCTTTTCTGGCGCGCGCAACCGACAACGCTCACCCCGTGAGCGCAATGATCGTCTACGTCGATGATCATGAGGCTTCCCGCACCTACAGCAGCCAGTTGCAGACCAGCCTGGATCTTGCCACGGGCAGCCACCACATTGTGGTCAACGCGTGGGACAGCTCGGGAGCGTTGTTCCAGGCGCAGGAATTCGTTCAGGTGAAATGATTGTCGCCGGCGATGCACGGGGGCCAGCAAATCGGAACAGCGAAATCTGAACGGTTTTTGCTATCGCGTTACATTGATCAGTTGTGCTGCTGGTTTTTCTGCTGTTCGGCGATCATCTTTTTCGCGCCGGCAAGCCGTTTCTTCGCTTCAGGAGTGAATCGGCTGTTGGGGAATTGTGAAATGAAGTGCTGGTTGTGCTGAATGATCTCCTGCAACTCCTCGATGGATCCTTCGAAGTCACCGCAGAAAGATTGGTTTCCTACCGGCCCCATCCATGTGGCCTCGTCAGCATCTGGGCCATTGGGCCAGAGCTCGAGGTATTTGAAATATCCCTCGTTATTAGCGCCCCAGTCGGCGTCTGGTTCGCAGAAAGCAATCCGAACACCGTAAGAAGTGGCTTTTTGCGCCAGTCTCTGCGCCGCCTGAGGTTCAATTCGATCTCCGTGGATTCTGGAATGCGGGAAAGCCCGGTTCATCGCTTCGGCGAATTTGACTGCCTCATGATTCAGCGCGAGCCATGCCTTTGCTTTTTCCTGGTTCGTGGCGGCGCGCGCGATCTTCTGGGCCTCGGCGTGAAGCTTGTTCAGTGACGCCTGCAAACCGGCCGGAGGGGCGGCCTGCGCGAACGACGGTGCGGCAAAAACTGCGCAGGCAAATAGAATTGGGAAATATTTCATAGGCAGAAATAGCTCAAGCTCAGAAGGGGAACGTGCACGCCTTCTGAGCTTGAGTGAATGTCACAACAACCATAACTTGGCCGAGCCTACCATAAATTGGCCGCGAATTCTGTGACTTCTAGCAATTCTTGGCCAAAACGGTCATATTATGGTTGAAAATGCGAGCGGGCGCTGTATGGTTGAAGAATCCTGTAGTCGTGCAGTTTCACGCTAAGATTCGAGGATTTAAGGATACTCGCAATTACTCCCATCCATCTGAAAAAGCTAAGCTTGGGGCAGCGAAAAAAACTTCTTTTCAAGTGTCCGATTCGCCCCTCTCTGCGCGTCTTTTGGATGACGCCCCACTGATGGGCGCAAACAAAACCTAGGAGAACCCGATGTCGACCCAAAAATACCTCTGCATGTACCGCGGCGCACCCAGCCAAAATCAACCTTCGCCTGCGCAGATGCAGGAGATGTTCGCCGCCTTTAACGGATGGAAGGAAAAATTCAAAGCCAACATCCTCGATATTGGCAGCAAGCTGAAACCTTCCGGCAAGGTCGTCACCGCTTCCGGCGTTACGGATGGACCCTTTGCCGAGGCGAAAGAAATCGTGGCCGGCTTCATGATCATAGCCGCGGATGATTACGAGGGCGCGGTAGCCGTCGTGAAAGCGATGCCGGGCATGCAAATGCCCGGCGCATGCGTGGAAATCCGGGAGATGGCGTCCTTCTGACCGACACCTCCAATCCTTCCGGCTTGTCCGGCCCTTCCACCGGCTCGCAGGATTCGTTCGCCGCATCGGGACTGGTTGAGCATTTCTTCCGTCGCGAATATGGGCGGCTTGTCGCCATCCTGACGCACAAGGTCGGTGTCCGGCACGTCGACTTGGTCGAGGATGCGGTGCAGACCGCGCTGATGACCGCGCTCACCTCATGGGTCGCGAAAGGCCTACCCGAGGACCCCGGAGCCTGGCTTTACCGCGTCGCGCACAACCACCTGATTGGAGCCTTGCGGAATAATGCTGGAAGGCTGCGGATACTCGACGCTGCCGCTTATGAATTGACCGTAGCGGCCGATAATCCGGCGTCCCCGCGATTTGCTGATGAGGTTCGTGACGATTTGTTGCGAATGCTTTTCGTTTGTTGCGACGAGGCGATCCCGAAGGATTCCAGACTGGTACTGGCTCTGAAGACGCTCTGCGGATTCAGCACGGCGGAAATCGCGCTGCGCCTGTTCCTCAGCGAAGCGAATGTCCTCAAGCGCCTTGGGCGGGCACGCGAACATCTCCGTGAGGTTCCGCCCGATTTCAACTCGCTTCCGCTGCAAGCGCTGCAGTCCCGATTGGCAAGTGTCCACGTG
>QIAW01000471.1:2598-7042 GCA_003225655.1 Acidobacteriota bacterium | reverse complement strand
GTCATGACGCTCTTTCCCTTCGACCTTATCTGCACCGGCACGCCGGCGGGCGTCGGACCTTTGAAAAAGGATGACGTTGTAGCGGTGAAGATCGAGGGCATTGGCACGTTGAGCAATCACGTGATCAACGATTAAGACAGTGTGTGCAAGAGGATCCTTCGCTCCGCTCAGGATTTCGCTTGTGGGCTCATGGGCTTGCAAACCGTTTCTATCTGTCATATTGAGCGGAGCGCCTGGGGGAAAACCGCAGCCAGTAGCTGACGGGCGCGTAGTCGAAATATCCCGAGAATCCGAGAATGCTAAAGTAGTAAATGTAGATTCAGGAGTTCTCTTGCATGGAGTGTCCAGAAACTGCATCTCGCGGCTCCGGCTCTCGATCAGGTTCTGCCAAAGCGCGGATTTCGTTTCCATCAGGGCCTATCTTTATTTCGCGCGACACTGGAATTGATCGTGTGAGCAGTCGCGCGGAGTAGACGTGTTAGCACGCGCGGCGGCATCCTCGGGATGTTCCGACTCCGCGCTCCAGATTCTCTTGGCTGGGATAGCGTCGCGGCGCTCCGCTCAACATGACAGGGACATACAACATCCCGGCTGTCTCTCTCAAGATGCATTAGCCAGACAACACCACCGGGTTGTAAAATTTCCTCAGGACTCATTGCATATGAAATTCTTTGTCGATACCGCCAACATCAATGAAATTCGCGAAGCTGCCGCCCTGGGCATTCTGGACGGCGTCACCACCAACCCCTCCCTGGTCGCCAAAGAGGGCAAGCCCTTCAAAGAGACGATTCTTTCCATTTGCGATGCCGTGAACGGCCCCGTGAGCGTGGAGGTGGTTGCCACCGATGCCGGCACCATGTGCAAAGAGGGGCAGGAGTATGCCAAATGGCATAAGAATGTGGTGGTCAAGCTGCCCATTACGCGTGATGGCATCAAGGCCTGCAAGTGCCTGAGCGAACAGGGCATCAAAATCAACATGACGCTGTGCTTCTCGCCCACGCAGGCGCTGCTGGTGGCCAAAGCGGGAGGAACGTACGTCAGCCCCTTTGTCGGCCGGCTCGATGACATCAGCCACAACGGCATGGATCTGATCCGCCAGATCGTGCAAATCTACAAGAACTGCGGATACCCCACGCAGGTGCTCACGGCTTCCGTCCGCCATCCCCTGCATGTGGTGGAAGCGGCGCTGGCTGGCTCCCATGTGGCGACCATTCCCTTTAAGGTGCTGGACTCGATGTTTAACCATCCTTTAACGGATAAAGGTTTGGCCCAGTTCTTGAAAGATTGGGAAAAAGCCAAGACTTAGTCGAGAGGAAGCACAAGTATATAGTTAAGAAAGCGACACACCTCATGGGGCAGGCTGAGCATCCAAGAAACAAATTGGTAGTTCAGCTTGGCCGCTTTCTGTAGTAGTTTAGATATATTCCAAAGGTTCGTCCGCAAATGACGCAAGCCTTTCAACCTCAAATCAAGCAAGCACGATGAGCGCATTCAGTTTTTATCCCATTGTTATCGCCGTCGCCGCAGCCTTGGCTGCGGGCTCAGCCTATTGGCTCTACCGCCGGCGCAAGACCCCGGAAGAGCGTGAACGCGAACGTCGCCTCTGGCTGGCCACGAACGGCCGCATCATTGACGGTACGATTATTGATGTCTGTGAGCTATCGGCAGAGGTTGATCGTCGCAAGAACGAATCGGCCCCGGCGCCGGCCCAGATGGTAATCTTTCACTACGATGTGGCCGGCGTCACTTACGAAGCTTCCCAGGATGTCACTCAATTGCAGAAATACGTGAATCCGAAGAACTGCCGCATTGGTGTGCCAGCTTCGATCCGATATGATCCGCAAAATCCCGGAAATTCCATCGTTGTGGCCGAAACCTGGACGGGCTTGCGCAAGACCCCTCCCATCCGCCTCGGCATCATGGAAAACGACTCTATCCCGGAGCCGCGAGAGCAGTAATAACCTCCTCATACCTGAGGCGTCTAACAGGCTAAGATTGTTACAATTAAAACTGCTCGCATGTTCTCCTCATTGCCTTTACCGATTGCTGCGTTTCTAGGCGGGTTGATCTCGTTCCTCTCGCCCTGCGTTCTGCCGCTGGTTCCCGGATATATATCGCTCATCTCCGGAGCAAGCGTGGAAGAACTTAAAGAGCAGGATTCCCGCCTGATGCGCTCGGTGATGTTGAACTCGCTGATGTTCATCCTGGGTTTTTCCATTGTCTTTTTGGCGCTGGGAGCAGCCGCGAGCACGGTTGGCCATGTGTTCCACAAGCATCTTGCTTTGTTGAGCAAAATCGGCGGCGTTATCATCATCATCTTCGGATTGCACCTCACTGGACTAGTTCCCATAAAAGCTTTGTACGCCGACAAGCGCCTTCACAGTCTTAAGACCAATACAACGGCCATCGGCGCCTTTCTGGTCGGCTTTGCTTTTGCCTTCGGCTGGACACCCTGTATTGGCCCAATCCTGGGTGCGATTCTGGGCCTCGCCGCCACCGAAGATAAGGTGGGCAAAGGCGTACTCTTGCTGGCTATTTATTCACTGGGATTGGCCGTCCCCTTCTTATTGACCTCTTTGGGAATTGACCGCTTTCTCGCTTTTTACGGCCGCTTTCGCCGGCATTTGCACAAGGTCGAGGTGGCCAGCGGCATTCTTTTGATTTTTATCGGAGGGCTGATTTTTACCCGGCATTTTGCCATCATTAATGGATGGCTAAGTCATTTTGCCTTCTTCCGAGCGTTGTCGGAAAAATTTCTCTAACGGTTTGGAGTCAGTTGTGAAACGTAATGGAACTGTTTTGATCGTGATTATCGGCGTGGTAAGTCTCATGATTTACGCAGGCGCGCGGCTCTCACGCCAGACCGCCGTTCAATCCGGTGGCGCTCCGCCGGAAGAAGCGTCGTCCCTGAAACCGGGCAGCATGGCGCCTGATTTTGAACTTAAAACGCCGGATGGCAAGCCCGTCAAGCTCTCCAGCTATAGGGGCAAGGCTGTTCTGCTGAACTTCTGGGCCACCTGGTGCGGACCTTGCAAAATCGAAACCCCGTGGCTGGTGGATTTCTACAAGCAATACCAGCCCAATGGGCTGGAGATCGTGGGTATCGCAATGGACAGCGAACACGATGAAATCCCGAAGTTTGTAAAAGATATGAACATCAACTACACGATTCTGGAAGGCACGGAAAACGTGAGTGACGCTTACGGGGGCCTCAGCGGTTATCCGGTCACCTTCTTCATCGATCGCAATGGCAAGATCGTGAACGTGGTATATGGTCTGAAGGGCCACAGTGATCTGGAAGACGACATTAAGAAGGCGCTTGGGGCGTCCGCGCAAACTGCATCTGCAGCCACTTCCGTGGCAAAATAGTCCTCTGAGTTCACAGTTATGAAACTGACTCGCTTTCTTACATTGCTGCTCTTGCTGGCTCTGCCCATCGCCCAGGCGCCCGCAGATGAGCCGTCTTCAACACCTGTCTCCGGCTCTGGTTTCGTATCAGCCCTGCCTGCTCCCGAAGTCACGGTAAGCGCGGGCAAGCCGGCAACGGTAAAGCTGCAATTCAGTATCCGCAGCGGCTTTCACATCAATTCCAACCATCCCAACTCAGACCTGCAGATACCCACCGAGCTCAAACTCGATGCGCCAACCGATATTGGCATTGGCGAGCTGACCTATCCCCCAGGCACCGAACTCAACTTTAGCTTTTCACCGGAGAAATTTGACGTTTACACGGGCGACTTCAGCGTAGTGGCCAGCGTGAGCGCGCTACGCACCACCGCTCCCGGAAACTATCGCGTTGAGGGAGTGCTTCACTACCAGGCTTGCAGCGATCACGCCTGCTATCCACCTAAGAAACTGCCGAAAGTGCTGCCCGCTAAGAGTAGAAAACACGCTCACGCTCCGGCCCGGAACTAAGCGACCGGTACGTTTCATCTCCACTGACGACCTCACATCTGGAACTCGCGCGCACTCGATTAACAGCCGAAGTCAACTGTCTGCGGCGGTCTGCGGGAGCGGCGAATCCAGAAAAGAACGCCGTATATAATTGCTGCTCGTTCCAGACCAGCGGTTGAATTTATGGCTGACAAAACCGTTACCGCGGTCGAAGTTGCGCCAGGGAAGACACGCGCGATACGCGATCGTGCGACGATCATCGCTATCTCCATTGTGGCCTTCGCGCTGGCCAACGTCCTACATGAAGGCGCGGGTCATGGCGGTGCCTGCGTGCTCAGCGGAGGCCCTGCCAAGGTGCTCTCTAGCGTGCACTTTGAATGCGGTCATGATAGCCGGTTCATCGCAGCTAGCGGCACTCTTGTTAACTTCATCGCGGGATTTCTGTGTTGGATTGGGTTGCGGGCGGTAAATGCGGTGCGCGGGCATTTGCGCTATTTCCTATGGCTGCTGATGACCATCAACCTGTTACAGGGTGGCGGATACTTCCTGT
>QIAW01000471.1:0-2583 GCA_003225655.1 Acidobacteriota bacterium | reverse complement strand
CTGGCGCACCGGGCTTGTTGTTCTGGGCGTAGTGAGCTATGTGTTGCTGGTCTGGCTTGCGCTACGTGAATTGCGGCCTTTTCTCGCAGAACGCGACTGGAGGCGGGGCGGAGCCAAAGATCTGACTATGGTCCCTTACATTACCGGCGGCATTCTCTACACGGTGGCCGGAATGTTCAACCCCGTGGGCATGATCCTGGTTGCGCTCTCGGCGGCGGCTTCGTTCGGCGGAACATCGGGGATGGCATGGATGACCCAATACCTGGGAGGAAAATTCGTCCCTAAGACAGCAAGCCAGCCTGCTGCTCTGCAACGCAGTCGAGGGTGGATCATTGCCGCCTTCATCACCGTCATGCTTTTTGTCGGCGTGTTAGGCCGCGGTGTGCGTTTATCCTGAGCAACAATTTGGCGTCAGTGCTCCAGCGTGTCATACAGCGGCTGCGCTGGATGCACCTCTCCGCTCTCGTTGGCAACCGTTACGGCCAGAATGCGGACCTTGTCATTCTCGGGCAATGTAAGCGTTTTGGCATTTGCCGGGATCTCCAGCGGATAAGCGAATAGATACGAGTATGCATAGGGCTCGTCCGACCCGTCGGCGTTGTGGTGATGGGAGGCAAACCACGCTATGGGTGCGCGTTTGATGAAGCCCGGCGTGAGGCCGGTGTACTCGAGCACCGTCCGCATACGTGGCGGCGCTCCCGGCGGTGTGCCTGGCCTGGCCGGCATGGGCTCTTCGTGCTTGTTCCATGTTCGGTTGTCCCATTGGCCGACGTAGCCACCCCAATCCTGAATGGTAAGGTCATCTGACTGGTCGCCGATGCGGAACGTTGCCTTCTGGTCGCCGTCGGCTGCCGCCAGCAGGTACACACGGTTGAAGCTTCCCTCGGGCAGCGTGATCTTCTGCCCTTTGGCAGTGAGAGCATTGGGCTTGCCCTCGCCTGCGGGAGCAAGGTTGAAGTGGATGCCGTTGTAGCTGATCTCAGCGGGCAGCATCTCCGCAGGCAGTGCGCGTCTTTGGGAATCGAAGCCGGTCTCAGGCTTCTTGCCCGTTTCTGTGGCCACGACGCGGTCATAAGCTAGTGTGACCGGTTGCGATTGGGGAGCAGCGATCTTTGCGCCTGCCGGACTGAGCTTCACGGCAAAAGTATGCACCTCGTACGGCGTGAAGCTTGTGACCAGGGTTCCCTTGCTTACCGTCGCCTTGCCTAACGGTATCTCCTGGCCATTGACCTCGCGCGCGGACGTAATGGGGGAAGCAAACGCGATGTGAACGCTGGATGCTGGTTTTCCATCCAGCTCCACCAGACGTACGATGACCTCGTCACTCTCCTCCGCCTTTTTCAGCGCGAGGACGCGCACCCGGCTGTTATCGACTTTGAAGAGGGAAAAACTCTTTCCCAAAGCGCCAGGGTGTTTCGGACTCTCAAAGGCGATCAGCGGCTGGTTGAGGCGCTGCGCCTGCCAATCGGTCTCGGCCTGCTTCCAATCGCCAGCATGGCCTGCTAGACCGAATACGAAATCGTGATGCCCCCAATCCTGGGTGGTCTGGTCGCTGTAGGCCCTGCCGTTGCCTTCCCCGAGTCCAGGGGTATAGATCAGAGTGAGGCGCAAGGTGTTGTCGCCGGGTTTGTCGGAGCCGTATTTGCAGTCGGAGAGCACGGTCGTGCCGTAAGCCCCGCTCTTGTCGGTGAGGTCAAACCACTGGTGCGACGCAACCTCGAACTTTTTCTCATCGTTATTGCCGCGCTGAATAGTGCCGATATCCCAGTTGTAGGTTGCTTGAGGGTTCGCGGCAGTCAAGGGGAATGTTGCTTTTAGGGCAGCAGCTTTCGCCTTCCAATCAATGGCATTGCCGAACTCTACGCGATTGCCGGCATCTCCAGCCGCGAGACGGATGGTCTGAACGAAGTTCGAATCCTCAGCCTGCCGTGAAACTTCAACACTTACCCGCGCCGGACCGTTCTCGACAACTCTAACTTTCGCGGGGCCTTGCACATACGCCCGCGGCGGCTTCTGCTGGTCGGCCCAATCCATGTTCCATGCCGGCCAGTCGTGGGGATGCTCGGTTTGCAGAGCGAGCCGCACCGGGGCGGAGAGCAGCTGCTTGTTGAGCGTCTTGTCAAAGATGCTGGCGACGTCGCCGTTCTCATCAAGCTTCAGGCGGTAGCGGGCGTTTTCCAGCGACGATTCGGAAACCTTAAGCGAAGAATCTGCGGCGGGCGCCGACTCCGCCGGCTGCACATCGTAGACGGCATACCCGACCGATGGCACTTTGGCGACAAACAGCACCTTTGCGGTTCGGCCGGTGGCGCTGCCTGCTTGAGCGTTCAATTGCGCGGGCACTTCATTGCCATCTGGGCCAACGACGCGTACCGCTTTGGGGACGCCATTGGGAAATGAGATATCGGCTTCGACCACATCTTCGCGGGGAATATTCAGCGGATTGTAGACCACGATGGCGGCGCCTTTGGCCTGTGTATCCATCGCCGAGGCCACGGCGCCGGTGGCGCTGGTCAGCACGCCGGCGAACTGGTTCATGGCGATGACGTCATCGTTCCAGGAGAATTCATAGGCCTTGGGAGT
>QIAW01000470.1 GCA_003225655.1 Acidobacteriota bacterium | reverse complement strand
CTCTTCAGCCACCGGCAAATCACTGGTGCCGGCACAGAGGACCGCAATGACGCCACGGCCACGTTCGGTTGCGTCCCGAACAAGAGCGATAGTGCGAGCACACTGGTTGTATTCAGCGTTAGGCGTGGTGGCGAGGACCGCCTCGGCGTGCTCAGGTGTGGCCCGGGTTGCGAGCACGTTTCCGCCTTGTGCTGCCATGCGGGCAAAAATCTCCGCAGTTACTGCCGGACTTTTGCCGGCGGCGTAAATTACTTCGGGCATGCCGTGCCGCAGCGAACGGTGATGATCGAGCTTGGCGAAGCCCAGGTCTTCGAACGGCAGCTTGCGCAGGCGCTCAACACCTTCATCGGGAGAAATCCGCTGTTGGCGGACATCTTCCAGCAACGTCTTCACAGCATCCCGGTCCATAGATCTTAATCCGCGGCCGCGGCGTGCTCTTCGCGGTACAGGCGGGTTACCTCTTGCATCACAATTTTCAAAGGAATTTTGTGTTGTTCTGCGATGCGGCGGCAATCATCGAATTCGGGAGAGCAATTAGTCAACTCTCCATTCAGGTAGGCGAGCTTAACCCGAACATCTCCCCAGGCGGTGCTCACGGTTGCAAACTTGCGTTGCAGGCATTGCCGCCGCTCTTCGCGCACACGCACACCCAGGGTTGTAGTCTCACGCAGCAGCAAATTGCACAGGCTGTTTGCCTTCTCGCGCTCACACAACACTGTCAATAGATGCCCCGGCCGGTTCTTCTTCATTTGCACCGGCGTGACCATCACGTCGAGCGCGCCCGCGGCAAGCGCCTGTTCCGTTACGTAACCAACAAGCTGCGGCGTGAGGTCGTCAACGGCAGTCTCGATACCCGTAACCACTTCTGAGCTGGCACTCTGCTCTTTCTGCACCGCTTCACCAATGGTGATGCGCACCACGTTGGCCAATCCGGGCAAATCACGAGCACCGGCCCCATAGCCTGTGCGCTCGATCGTCATGGCAGGCATATCAAGGAACTCAGCATCCAGCGCGCGAATAATAGCTGCTCCTGTGGGCGTCACCAACTCCGCCTGAACTCCTGAGCTGTACACGGGAGCCCCTTTCAGCAGCTCTGCCGTGGCTGGAGCGGGCACAGGGAAGATGCCATGGGCGCATTTTACCGTCCCGCCGCCAACGTTGAGGGGCGAACACACCCAGCGGTCCACGCCGAGCGAGATGCATCCTACGGCGGCGCAAACAATATCCACGATGGCATCGACGGCGCCAACCTCATGAAAGTGAATCTGCTCGACAGGAATGTTGTGGATTTTGGCTTCCGCTTCGCCCAGAAGATGAAACGCACGAAGGGATATCGCGCGGGAAGCGGGCTCGATTCGCGCACGCGATATCAGGTCGCGAATCTCGCTTAAAGAGCGGCCATGTGTGTGAGAGTGATGATGGCCATGTTTGTGCTGCGTGCTGTCTTCTTTGGCAGGTGTTTCGCCATGAGAATGCTGGTGGGAATGAGACTCGTGCGAATCGTGAGCGTGGCCATGAGAATGGTCTTCCAGAACTACGTGGATGTCATCCTGTGCGTTTTCCGCGGTAACTACGCGAACCCGGGTAGAGCTGATCCCGCTCCGGTTAACCCGTTCGATTTGAATCTGAGCATCAACTCCGAGTGCGGCTATGGTTTGCCGAAACAGCTCGGGGTCAACTCCGGCATGAAGCAGAGCGCCCAACATCATGTCTCCACTAATACCGGAAAAGCAATCAAGATAGGCAATTCGCATAGTTTCTTCGCTGAGCTTCAACTTCAACTTCGGGCCAGGTCGCCGGCAGGCAGCAAAACGTTCATGGAGCCGGAGCGGTAGCCCTCCAAATCAAGGGCTACAAAGCGAAAACCGGCCTGCTTGACCTCATATACAATCCGCTCGGCCATGCCGCCCGTGAGCACCGAGGACATCTCCTCACGTGCGATTTCGATGCGCGCAATTTCGCCGTGATGGCGAACCCGGAACTGGTGGAAGCCGAGCCGCCGCAGCGCATCTTCGGCCCTCTCGACGGCCTCGAGCGCCTGCCGCGTTACCGGACGTCCATACTCAATTCGTGACGCCAAGCAGGCCGAAGCCGGCTTGTCCCAGAGTCTTAAGCCGGCGTGACGCGCCAGCTCACGAACATCCGTCTTGCTGAGTCCGGCTTCTGCCAGCGGCGCAACCACGTGGTGTAGCCCGGCAGCATGCTGGCCGGGACGAAAGTCTCCGTCGTCGTCGGTGTTTTTGCCGTAGGCCACTGCGGCGAAGTCCGCCTGCGAGCGAATGCGTTCCAGAACAGTAAACAATTCATCTTTGCAATGAAAGCAGCGGTCGGCGCCGTTGCGGACATACTCAGGGCTTTCCAGTTCGGCGGTTTCAACGACACGCAGAGGGATTCCCTCATCCTGGGCAAAGCGGATTGCATCATCATATTGGTTGCGCGCGAGCGAAGCAGAGTCTGCGATGACGGCCAACATCCGCTGGCCGAGCGCTTGGCACGCTGCATACGCGAGAAAAGCGGAATCAACCCCGCCTGAATATGCTACGACCAAACTGCCCAGGCGTTCGAGCCGTGTTTGGAGATCGAGACGCTTTAGCTCGAGAGCCTCGTCCATAGATTTACCTCGCTGCAGCCGCCGTGTTTATCGGCAAGGGAAACAGAAAGATGATGCCGGTCATAATCGCCTCATGGTCTCGCTGGAGGAGCCATGTTTTGTGCCCCAGATGGTGCTGAAG
>QIAW01000064.1 GCA_003225655.1 Acidobacteriota bacterium | reverse complement strand
TATTCCCTGATCGCATCTGCATACATGTGTTTGTCCTCAAACACGATGCCGAGCACGACATGCGTGACTGCGGAGTTGGGTTCGAGCTCCAATGTTTTCTTCGCTTGATCGATTGCCTTGTCGTACTGGCCGTTCTCCTGCAGAATTTTCGCCAGGTTTGCGCCTACAACCGGCGATAAGGGATCAAGTTCGTGGGCTTTCTGGGCTTCCGCAAGAGCCTGCTGTCTACGCCCCACGAACGCAAGGTACATGGAATACCAATGGTGCGCGGGCGCATAGTTAGAATTGAGCTCGATGGCTCGCTTAAACTCCCTCTCGGCGCCGAGCCAGTCCCGATCGAACCGGTACAACAACTCAGCCAAAGAGTTGTGTGCCTCTGCGAGTTCATTATCTAGACCAAGCGCCTTTTGCACCGATTGCCGAGCAAGGTGGGGGTTGTCGGATAGCTGATAGATGTACGCGAGGCCGGTGTAGGGGAAAGGGTAGTCTGGATCCTTTTCGATCGCTCGTTGGAAATACACTTGTGCTTTTTCGCCACTATTTCTCTTGTTAAAAAAAAAGCGCCCTTTCAGGTAGTCTTCATAGGCTTCCGGATCAACGGTCTTTGCATTTTTCAGTACAGCCCGTTCGTGGGGGGTTAATTCAATCCGGATCTGATCGGCGATGGCGCTGGCAACCTGTTTTTGCAGCGAGAGCGTGTTGCGCAAATCTCCTTGATAGCTCTGGGCCCATAGATGCTTGTCGACCGATGCTTGTATCAGCTGTGCGGTAATCCGAACCTGGTTACCTGAACGCAACACTGTACCTTCCACAATGGCATCCACGTTCAACTCTCTCGCAACCAGAGGCAAGGACTTGCGTGCACCTTTGTAGGGCATCACCGACGTGCGGGAGATCACTCGCAGAGCGCCGATCTGGGCCAGATCCGTGATTAGTTCGTCCGTCATGCCATCGGCGAAATAATCCTCCGCATCGCCAGATAGATTTTCCAGCGGAAGCACCGCCAGAGACATAATAGGGCTGGTGGGCGAAGCATTCGCGGGTGAATGCTTCCGCCAACGGATGACAGCGACCACGACGATGGTTAACAGAACTACCGAGAGCCCAATGATCTTCCAGGAAAGCGGTCCTGGCAGGCGCGTAAACATTGCTTGTTCAGCCACGGCGGGAGCCGAATCATGGGTACCTGCAGTCGCGGGTGTTTCCTGCGCTAATTTAGCTCGTCCGGAATCCCGCTGGACAACAGCAACTTCGCCAACGAAACGGTAGCCGCGGCGGGGTATGGTTTCGATGAAGCGTGGGTTGTCGGCGGAATCGCCTAAAGCACCCCGGAGCTTCGCGATTGCAACATTAACCGCTTGATCGAAATCTCCAAAACTCTCATCCGGCCATATGCGTGCACGCAAATCTTCCCTGGTAACGACCTCACCTGGGCGTTTCAGCAATATTTCCAGGAGTTTAAATGGCTGCTGTTGGACCCTGATTCTAATGCCACTCTTGCGAAGTTCTCCAGAGTCGGGATCGACTTCATAGGTCCCAAAGCGAAAGACCGAGGTGTGTTGCTGCAGTCTCTCCATCAGAGCCTCGCGTCCGCACGAAGTCTAGCACGATTCGAGCAATCTAATCCGAAGGATATGTTTCGCTCTAATCTTCTCGGAATCAGGGGCTTAGCTGGAAACATGAAGACTATCAGAAGAGCAGCCTGGGTGAATTGACCCCTCGCCTCCAGTCGCGTCTCATGAGCGCAGATAGGGCGAGAACAAATCGGCGCAGGATCGGCTGAGAGAGATGGAGTTGGTATGAATCAACTCTTCGAAGGGCGGACACACTGCCATTTGGACACTGCCATTTGGCACTTCGACAATTCATCACAAGGAGACGGCATGCCGGTCGAACTCGAAATGATTTTCCTGCTCACCCGAAGCAGAAAGAAAGCGTTTCTGGTCGTGGTCAAGTTTGGCGAGGGGTGGATGTGTGGTTGTGCAGTCTTGTGAGTTAGCCTTCAGCGCGAATCAAGCGGATAGCCCGCCCGATCGTGATCAGCAATGACAAACACAATGTCGAACACTCCTAGAACGACACGGTATTCGTCTTTGTCGCTGAAAGACGTGGTCTGCCTCTGCGCCGGACCTGGTGACGATGAAGCATGGCAGGAGTTCGTCTCCCGGGTCGGAAGGCCCATCAGCCTCACTATTATGCGTACGGCCTCTCGCTGGGGCGAGCCTTCTCGCTCGCTGGTGGAGGATCTGGTCCAGATAACCTACCTCAAACTCTGGGAAGGCGGCTGCCGCCTGCTGCGCGACTTTGCTATCCAGCGCCCCGAAGCGATTTTGGGATATTTGAAGAAGACCGCCGCCAACGCCACTCACGACTATTTCAAGCATGGCCACAGCCAATCATCTGGCGGTGACGAACCGCATGTTTCCACCAGCGATATCGAGCCCGCAGCGGGGAACGAGGCTCATGGCAGCGAAGAAAGGATCGCCCTTGGAGTGTTTTTGACTGAGATCGATGAACACCTGAAGCATTCCTTGACCGGGCCCGACCAGGAGCGCGACCGTATGATTTTTTGGCTCTACTTTCGGCAAGGAATGAGCGCTAAAGAAATTGCGGAACGGCTGAAGCATGGCATTCGGGAGCAGATCCTGGGGATTCGTTCGGCTTCCGACGATGGCGAGGGGGTAAAGTCAAAAGCAAATTCCCACGCGAACTCGTATTAGTGGTGTGGGGAGTGTCGGAATTTGGGACGTCCATTGAACAAACATATTGATAGCAAAGAGCTGAACGCTCTCGTGCCCTCGTTTTCGGAGAGCGGACAGGAGATGCCTGGGCTTTCTCCGGACTCCATTCGCGAGGCCGAGCGTCACGTGCGCTCATGCGTCGATTGCAGCCGGAGCGTATCGAAATACCGGCAACTCGTGAATAGATTATCGACGGCAGTCTCAGAAACCGTATCGCCGGGCGCTGACTGTCCCAAAGATGAAGATGTCGACTGGTATGAAGTGGCTGCCGGACTGTGGCCGGAGTTGAAGGCAAGGCAGTTGATGCTACATGCATCTCTTTGCGACCACTGCGGACCCCTGCTTCGCGCCGCCACGTCCCTGGACAACGAGCCGGCTCCTAATGAAGAAAACCTGCTGACGCAACTCAAGAGGCCGTCGCGGCCCAAATCTGTCCCTCGGAGTGTGCTGTCTCTGCCAGCCCCTTGGCAGTTCATGCGGTGGTTGGTTCCAGCGGTGGTGCTCATGGTAATTGTTGGAGTTTTAGCCACGAGACCGCGGTCATCGCCAACGCCATTGTCTGGGCCAAAGTTAGCCGAATTCGCTGTCAGTACTTACAAGCAGCACGCCCGCGGTAGTCTTGCGCTCGACGTTCGTTCGGAGTCGCAGCAGGCGCTTAATGAATGGTTCAAAATCAAGTCCCCTTTTTCCTTGGCTTTGCCGGCGTCTCCCGCGGCGCCTGGCGAGGAGCGACCGTACCGCCTAGAAGGTGCGCGACTGGTCGAACTCGGCGGCAAGACTGCGGCCTACATCGCCTACCGGATGCAGACGGGCCCTGTGGGCCTGATGGTGACGCCCGATTCGGTGGCGGTCGCTTCAGGAGGAGTCGAAGTCGATTTTAAGAAGGTGAGTTTCCACTACGGAATGGTCGAGGGATACAAGGTTGTTAGCTGGTCGATTCACGGGCTGACTTACGCTCTGGTTTCGCAGGAAGGAAACAGCACGCAGCAATCCTGCATGGTTTGCCATTCCGCCATGAGAGATCGCGAGTTAAGTCACACCCCGACTCCGTTGGGTGCTAGGAAGAATATTGTTGAGCTCTTCTCTAATTAAGTAATGCCGCCGCGGGAAAAATTCCTGCGCCCCGGGCGGTCAAGAAGAAGCCGCGTGCCGGCCCTCGACTGGTGTGAGCGCGAAATCGTACTGAATTGGACGTCCTGAGCTAGATGACAGTGGAGTGACTCAGTGAGATCTCTAAATCCTTTTGTGATTTTGCTAGTGGTCTTGACTTTTGCGTTGTGGGCAGTAGGTCAAGGCAATAATCCCGACGCCGAGTTGGGAAGTTTTGTCACTCTCAAACAGGGCAGGGGAGGAGAATTTCGAGCCTTTGTCGCTGGCCCCCCAAATGCTAAGGCTGCGG
>QIAW01000067.1 GCA_003225655.1 Acidobacteriota bacterium | reverse complement strand
CCGGATTCCGTTGGCGGCTTTCTAGTAGGTCTCGCCCGCCGGATCGTCGGTCACTCCCTTGCCGTGAAACAATTGCGGAGGCTTGGGAAACATCCCTTTAGCGATTGCACTAGATTGCTGGCTGGGCAATCCGTGGCACACCGCGCACTGCTGCTGGTAAACCTGCGCTCCAGCCGTCAGGTTGGCGTCGTTTACTGGAAGGGATGCGGTCGTGGGCGCTTCTTTCTTAATCCGGGCATCAAGGGCCATCTTCGCCAGCCGTTTCTCAAAAGGCATGGCTTGTGCCGAGGTCGCCACCGGCGCGCTGCCCGTGGAGAAATAGAAGTAAAGCCCGGCGGGAATGATCGCCAGCCCGAGAATTAACCCAACAAGAAATTTCATACCTGCTCCTTGTGCAAAAAATTAGGTGCGGTTAACAGATGCATCGAACGGCGGGCACCGCTTTCAGTTTGGAATATTAACGTAAACCGGCCCAAGGCACTGGCAGCAGACTCAAGAGAGCAACTATAAAGTATGAACCGCAGCTATGCGAGCACATTTGCAATTGCGAAAAAGCTGCCGACATAATTCGCCAAGAAAGCGCGGCGGCGGCGCTGGGTCTATGGAACTCGGCGCAACACTTACTTCGGAAAATGGAGAAACTTACGCCTTGGGCAGCACGACGATAAGGAACGTCGCGAACGGACCAAAAAACAGGGAGATGAAAAACCAAAGCAGTCCGCTGCGGTTCTTGCCCTGGGCGAGACCGGCATTGATCAGGGCCAGCGTTCCCCATCCAAGATAATAACCAGGTTGCATCAACTCAACGGTAAGTGGTCGGAGCATGCCGCATTGTAACGTATTCACCCTGCCGCCGCGGCCACCTCTGTTCCTTGCACGGCATCGCATAAAAAGAATGAAGATACTTTCCCAACGCACCGCAGCCGATCTCATTCCAGCAAATGCCACGTTAGATGATTTGCGCCGGATCGCAGCCGGCTGCAAGGCCTGCGACTTGTGGAAGCGCGGTACGCAAACTGTCTTTGGCGAGGGCAGTCCACATGCGGAGGTGCTGCTGGTCGGCGAAAAACCGGGCGATAAAGAAGATTTGAAGGGGCATCCCTTTGTGGGGCCAGCCGGTGCGCTGCTGGATAAAGCCCTTGTAGCCGCTGGAATTGATCGCTCTAAGGTCTATGTCACCAATGTTGTGAAGCACTTTAAGTGGGAGCCGCGCGGCTCCCGGCGCATTCACAAGAAACCCAACATTCGCGAGATTACAGCATGCCGTCCCTGGCTCGATGCCGAAATACGGCTGGTCAAGCCCCGGGCCATCGTCCTGTTGGGAGCTACGGCCGCCCAAGCCCTCTTCGGCAGCAAATTCCGAGTGACACAAGAACGCGGCAAACCGATTGATTCGGGACTGGCTGAACTGGTGTTTGCCACCGTGCATCCCTCGTCGATTCTGCGCGCTCCTGATGACGAGTCCCGGCATTTGGAGATGCAACGCTTTACCGATGATCTCAAGGCTGTCGCTGCTGCGCTCAGACGGCGCAAGGCGGCTTAGACATTGATCTCTTGCGAGACGTGGTTTTAGATCATGCTCCGCGATGCACCAGCCGCATGATCCAGAAAATCATCGCGCCTATGAGCGCTGAAGCCGGTATGGTAAGTATCCATGCCCACACGATGCGTCGCGCTACGCCCCAGCGCACCGCTGAGAGGCGCTGGGTGGCTCCAACTCCCACAATTGCACCGGTAATGGTATGGGTGGTGCTTACTGGAATTCCCGTCAATGCCGTTCCTATCAGAGTCAAAGCTGCGGCACTCTCGGCACAGAATCCGCCTACGGGTTTAAGTTTGGTGATTTTTGTTCCCATGGTGCGGACAATGCGCCATCCGCCAAAGTAGGTGCCCAACGCAATGGCAATGTAAGCAGCGAAAATAATGGGAACGTGAAAGCGGCCCCAGTTGGTATTCATTTCCGTCTGAGTGATATATCCGCCGGCGAAAAGCGCACCGGCCACGATGCCCATGGTTTTTTGAGCATCGTTGCCGCCATGGGCCAGACTTACCCCTGCCGAAGAGACCAGTTGCAGCCAGCGGAACCATCGGTCCACCTGGCGGGGAGTCGCCCGGCGCAGAAGCCATGAGATGGCCACCATCAATCCCAGACCAAGCAGAAATCCAACCAAAGGAGAGATGATGATAAAGGCCAGAGTCTTGTTCCAGCCAGAGGGAATAATTACGCCGAACCCGCCGCGCGCAATAGCGGCGCCCGCGTATCCTCCGATCAGCGCGTGCGAAGAGGAGGTCGGAAGGCTCCAATACCATGTCAGCAAATCCCAAAAAATTGCTCCCAGTAATCCTGCCAGCACCACATATTGCGTTACTTGGTGCAGGTCCACCAGGCCTTTGCCGATGGTTTTGGCGACGGCGATTCCCAGCACAAACGCAGCCACGAAATTGAAAAAAGCAGCCCATACCACGGCTAGTTTTGGAGACAGGACGCGGGTCGAGACAACGGTAGCAATGCTGTTCGCCGCATCGTGAAATCCGTTGATGAAATCAAAACTCAAGGCCACCAGGACGGTGACCGCGGTCAGAATGAGTGTACTGTTAACGTGCAAGAAGTTTGACCTCAGTGCAAACGGGAATCACGCGCCCTTCAGAACGACAGTTTCGAGCACATTGGCGGCATCTTCCGCCTTATCGGTTGCGGTTTCCAGCACTTCATACAGCTCTTTCATCTTAATCAGAGCAATGGGATCTTTTTCACGCTCAAACAGCCGGGCAATGGAATCGCGAGCGATGCGATCAGCCTCGTTCTCCAGGCGATTGATCTCCACGCAGTGCTCGAGCACATGATCGTGCTTTTCCAGCATGGAAACCGCACTGGCCAGCTCTGCGCACTGCTTCACAATGACCTGCGCCAGCTCTGACGAGGATGGCGGCGCAGCGAGAATTTTGTACATGACCAGCCGTTCGCCGGCGGCGTGAATGAAATCGAGCACGTCATCCAGCGAAGTTGCCAGCCGGTGAATGTCTTCCCGGTCGAAGGGTGTGATGAAGGTCTGGTTCAACTTGGTCAGAACGGAGTGAGTAATGTCATCGCCAACGTGCTCAATGTCGTGCAATTGCTGCACGCGCACTTCGACATTCTCCATAGTATCGAGGATGTTCTTCAGCAGTTGCGCGCCCTGCATCAGGTTGGCCGACATTGAGGCAAACATCTCGAAGAACTTAGTTTCGCGTGGAACCAAACGAACCATGAAGTTAGCTTGTCCTTTGTTTTGTAAAGTTGGGACAGTTGACCGCGCACAGCCTTAAAAGTGAAACAAAACTATAGCAGCAGGGAACCAATGTGGCTAGTCAAGACGCGCAACGCCAGGCTAAGCGGGCTCTTGCAGCTTTGCGATCTGGCTTCGGGCGCCACGGAACAGATGGACCATGGCTTTCCAGACCAGGCGCACCAGCACAATTACCAGTAGCAG
>QIAW01000468.1:441-3057 GCA_003225655.1 Acidobacteriota bacterium | reverse complement strand
GATGTTTCATTTTTAGTGCTCATGAACCCGTATTCCTTTCAGCAAGAATCAATCCGGAGTCCAACCTATTTCTCGCTCTTCGGCGGGATTGTAATTAGGCAGTAGCGATTCGAGTTTTTTTGCCGGTGATTTCTTCTTCTGCGCGAAGCCAGTCTTCCAATTCATGGCCGTCTTCCCGGCCGCGTGCCTCGTAGAGTTCGTATGCGCGTAGGCGGATCTGGTCTTCGAGTTCAACGTCTTGTGGCTCGCTCGTCAGGGTTGCTGGTCTTTTTTTCGTGGCGTCGGCGCTCATGGGGGCCTTCCTTTTGGAGCAAAATTACCTCTGAAGAATTCCGGGGTCAATTACCGAAGATTGGTGCAGTGAAAAGCGGAAAGGAATCCCATCCTTTAGAGGAGCGGGAGAAGCGCGGATGAGTTGGAATACGGCTGCGCGTTGACTTGCTCATAGGCCGGGCCTAGGATGCTCATCCATACAGGGCAGGAGCTCTGCGGATGATCGGACAAACCATCTCGCATTACCGCATCATCGAGAAACTCGGCGGCGGTGGGATGGGCGTGGTGTATAAGGCCGAGGACACTCGCCTCGACCGCTTCGTGGCTCTGAAGTTTCTACCCGAAAACCTGGCCCAAGATCACCAGGCGTTGGAGCGGTTTCGCCGTGAAGCGCAGGCCGCTTCTGCTCTGAATCATCCCAACATCTGCACCATTCACGACATTGGCGAAGAAAATGGCCACGCATTCATTGCCATGGAATTTCTGGAAGGCGTGACCCTTAAACACAGGATCGGAAGCCGGCCCATGGAGTTGGAAAAATTGCTATCGCTCGGCATCGAGATCGCTGATGCGCTCGATGCTGCGCACTCGAAGGGTATCGTCCACCGCGACATCAAGCCCGCTAACATCTTCGTTACCCAGCGTGGGCATGCCAAGATTCTGGACTTCGGGTTGGCGAAAGTAACCATTCCTACCAGTTCCGCCAGCCAAATAGCCGCCGAGAACACTCAAGCTACCTCAAGCCTTGCCGAGGAGCATCTCACCAGTCCTGGAACGGCGCTGGGAACAGTGGTCTACATGTCGCCGGAACAGGTACTTGGCAAACCACTTGATGCTCGGACGGACTTGTTCTCTTTCGGGATTCTGCTGTACGAAATGGCCACCGGGCTCCTGCCGTTCAAGGGAGATACGTCGGGAGCCATCTTCGATTGCATTTTGCATAAGTCTCCGACCTCACCTGTTCGACTGAATCCCGACGTACCAACGGAGCTAGAGCACATCATCAACAAAGCTTTGGAGAAGGATCAGGGAGTGAGGTATCAGCACGCCTCCGAAATAAAGGCCGACCTGACCCGGACAAAACGGGATTCAGATTCTGGGCGGATTGACGAGCTACGCACGGCGTTCGCGGCTCCTAAGGTCCGCCGAGGTTACAAGCGGATCGCGTATTTAGGCGGAATTCTTGCCATAGGTCTGATCGCCCTCGCTCTTTGGAAGGTAAAACAGGGTGCTGAATACCATTCTACGAAACCAACCACGGTCGCAGTTCTGCCATTCCAAAACTCCGCTTCAGATAAAGATACCGATTTTCTCCGCCTAGCGTTGCCAGACGAAATCGCGAGCGTTCTGAGTTATACGAGGTCACTGTCCGTTCGCCCTTCCGCTACAACCAGCAGGTACGTAGGCCCCGACTTGGATTTGCAAAAAGCAGGCCGCGAGATGCAAGTGGCTGACATTATCACCGGGCATTACTTAAAGGAAGGAAGCCAACTCCAGGTCACGTTGGAAGCGGTGAATGTCGAGGACAACCGAATCATATGGCGCGACACGTTGACTACCGCGAAATTGGACATGATCACCATGCGGGAACAGATCACGGGAAAGGTCCGACAGGGGCTTCTGCCAGTGCTCGGCGCGTCAACTCCGGTAAACAGTGGCACGCGTCCCAGGAACGAAGAGGCTTACGATCTGTACCTGCGCAGTGTTGCCGTCCCCCATGATGCCGCGCCCAACAAGGAAGCGATTTCAATGCTGGAGCGTTCCGTAGGGATGGATTCGGGCTATGCGCCAGCCTGGGAAGCTTTGGCTATCCGCTACTACTACGATACGACCTATTCAAACGGTGGTGAAGAAATGATACAGCGCTCCAACGCGGCGTTGGAACGGGCTCTGGCTCTTGACCCTAACCTGATCGGCGCGGCCGCCCAACTCCCGGTCAATTTTGTGGAGAGACGAGAACCAGCGAACGCATATGAGGATGCGCAAAAACTGGTCAAACAGCACCCCGACAGCGCTCAGGCCCATTTCAGTCTCGCGTATGTTCTCCGCTACGCCGGCATGCTGGAAGAGTCCACGCGCGAGTGTGATACTGCTTTGGCTCTAGATCCTGGGAATTACCAGTTTCGTTCCTGCACTTGGAGTTTTATGCAATTAGGCAAGACCGGCCGGGCCCGCGAATATATCCGGCTCGATGCCGGATCCGAATGGGCCAACTATGCAATGCCTTCCCTTCTTCTGCGAGAGGGCAAAGTGGGGGAGGCACGCGAGAGCCTGAAGCTCAGGCCTCCTCCCCCTGGCGTCCGACGAGATCCTCTGGAAGTTTGTCTCGGGCTGCGGGTTCCG
>QIAW01000468.1:0-373 GCA_003225655.1 Acidobacteriota bacterium | reverse complement strand
GTTTCTGCGGTCAGAAGGAGAGCGCTTTGAGACTTCTCAAAAGCGCCATCGAACAGAACTATTGTTCCTATTCTTCATTGCAGTCAGACCCGCTGCTGGCAAAGCTACGTGGGACGCCAGAGTTTAGTCAATTACTGGCCCAGTCTAAAGAGTGCCAGGGCAGATATCTTGCAAAAACCAACAAGTAACGAAAGGAAACCGCAAAGAAAAATCTCATCCTCGAATCGCCGACACGAACCTGCCAAGTAGTATCAGAACCACCTCAATCCGATCCAATACAACAGATTCTCCCCCACTTTTCACTGCACCAGTCTTGAGTAATTGACTCCATTCTTTCACCGAGCGTACGTTTGCCTCAAAGGAGCTTCGCCCA